>JAUZEU010000696.1 GCA_030838885.1 Bryobacterales bacterium
CCCACTCCGCGCTCAAAACATGAACCATCGTATTTCGGACGGAACCGTAGCTACCCGCTACAGGTTGCGTAAACTGTTCCGCTGTAAGTTGCGAAAGGACAACGAAGAGCTTACGGTTCGCCCAATAGCCGTAGTCGAACAGGGTTTCGAGATCGTTGACTGTCATCTCGATCATCTTACAGAGCGTAAGTAACGTCAGTCGCGAAGGCGCCAGGCCGGCGAGACGGGTATTCAGCAGCCCCCGCCTGATCAGGCCGCATAAGCGATCTGGTTCTGCTTGCGCGACCTCATGCCCTTTGGACCTTCTCCGTGCACCATCGCGGATATGGAGCACTTCAACCTGTTTCTGCTTTTCCGAAACCCGGTATATCGCCCGATAAACATGCGGTTTGTTGCCGTACAGCAAATGCCTGAACTTGTCACTCTCGGGCGTCAGCGGGCATCGGGTCGGCTGTTCTTCCAGTCTGAGAATCGCCTCTTTGAATCCGGGATACCACTTCACGGCGGCCTCGGAACTTTCAGCATTGATCTCCCCGTACAATTGGACGAGATCCCGCTCAGCGCGAGCAGTGAGGCTAACGAGGTATGCCATTCCTGGCTTCAAAGTCCTCGAAGCATTCCCTCGCCGACCGAACCTTCCCTTGCTTTGCGTCCTCCAGCCCCTGACGGATCCCCTCCTCGGCATCGGCACGGGCCGCAATGTCGGGCAGCCGCTGATACGCTTCAGCGTCCTGTACAATGGCCGCCGCTTTTCCTTTCACCGTAAGCACCACGGGTCGCTTGGTCTTTTTCAACTGCTTCATGAAGTCGCCGGACCTGCGGCGGAAGGTCGTGAGCGATTGAATATATCACTCGCCATACGAATCATGGGATGGCTCCTTGTGCAGCACCTTTTAAGGTGCTGTTATCCCATCAAATGTTTATTCGTAGACCTTGGCGTTTTCTTCCCATCCCGCTCCTTCGCCGCACATCGTTTTGCAGCGAGGCAGAGCGCCGCAAATATGCAAGCAACCGGCTTGGGAACCCTATCAGCCGGAGATCGTCTTATCGCGGCCTGGCATGACGTCCCAATGGAGTGCAACGGCCACAAGCGGATTGGAAAACAGACTCAGCTATGTCGGCACATCCGCACACGCCTGAAAGCGGGGCACACCGCGGATGTGAAGGTCCGAGGCGAGCAGGGAACTCCGTTTCTCGACAGCTTCCCTCCACCCCTGCACAGCGTCACAGGTGCCATGATGCCGCATTCCACCTTGAATTATGAAATACGCCGCAACAGGGGGCAGTTTAGGTCGAACGCGGTGATCGCAGCCAACGAGATATCAAACGCAACTACGCCGTCACACTTAGACACCCACGGAGCGGCGAACGACAGACTTGTCGGTGAACGTCAGGCAATCAGCACTCGGCGAGTAATCTGTCCATTGCTCTCCCAGACGGTTCTCTTGCTCGCTATGAGCGGGTCTTCCGGTGCAGGCTGAATATGTCCCTCTGTGTCTATCGCCCGCGACGTAATCGTGTGCTCGCCGGTTACCGGTCGCCCCCAGTCGAAAGTCCAGAACGCCCAAACGTGTCCGCCGGATCTTTGTGACCGGAGATCAGCAAGCGTTGCGAGCCTCCAGGGCCCGGCGTCGATTCGGATCTCCACCCCCGCGATAGGCGCTCCCCAGGCAGCACCCATGATTGCGTACCCTCCATCGCGCCGCGTGACTTTCGCGGGAGCGGACTTGAGTCGATTGTGGCCGACCGTAGCGAAAGTCCATACGGTCTGACCATCGCGGTGTTCCTCGCGCATGGTGACGTAATCCCGGGCCATGAACCTGCCCGCGAATCGTTGTTGCACCACTTCGATGCGGGTCAGCCACTTTACATTGGCTACCCCGTACCAACCTGGTGCAATCAGCCGTACCGGGTATCCGTGCTCACGAGGCAGTGGCTCCCCGTTCATTTCGTAGCACAGCAGGTTCTCGCGACTGAGCGCGTCCCGGAGAGACATGCTGCGCGCAAATTGCTCCGTGAACGTCAGGTCGAGGCCGCCGTCAGCATCGGGGACCGCAACCGCTGTCTGGCCACCGCTGACAATTCCCGAGTTGTCCCGGACTGTTACGGGTCCCTTGTCAGCGCCCCAGAAAATTACTTCTGTGGCGTCGTCGAGGATACCAGCGCGCTGGAGGATAGGGCCAAGCCGTGCACCCGCCCACCGTGCATTGCCGATATTTCCAATAACAAACGGGCGTCCGTTGTTCCCCGAGCACTCCAGTGTAAATTCGACTTCGTGTCGATCACGAGCTTTGAGGTCAGCGATGCTCAGGACTTTGGGACGCGCCACAAGCCCTGTAACGCCGATCTCCCAGGTCGCCTCATCCAGCCGCTCAGGTTGGCCGTAGTGGTCGACGAAGAAGAAGTTGTGCGTCGGGGTCAACCTGGAATCAAGATCTTCCCATTTGAGCATGTTTCCAACGTTAGTTGGAATGGGATTCGGCGCAGGCTGATCGAGCCACGGGATTACCTCATCGGGACCAAACCCAAAAGCTTGTGCGGGCCCTGCGACCTGCAGTACGGTTAATGCAGCCAGGGTCGTCCCGCCTTTTAGGACGGAGCGCCTGGTTAAATCTTCTGTTGACATAGGTTCCTCTCTTTCACTTTCAAGGCAGAAACAAGTTCCGAACGGGCCAAACCTATCACGCACTTTCAACGGCCAGGGCCGGAAGACTCTCGCAAGTTCCGTCGCCGCACGTCGTAGTGCGCTGGGCGGGACGCTCGACAAATTGTAAAGATTGCAACACGGCGGTTGCGGGCACTCTCGCCGGATTAGTCCTGACAAACGCCGAAGGTCCGGAATTGGCGCCGCATCAGTCCACCAGGTCCCTCCTGCTCGTGTTCGACAAGTCAGAACGCACAATAGCGCCCAGGCGCTGGAAGCTCTCCGCGGAATGAACGACCCGGAGGAGCGATAATGACGCTCACATCTTTGGCCGGTTGCCCGGACTCATCACGACCTATGTGGCCGTTTCCAGAATCCACGTAACCTTCGCCGGCGAAGATCACCTTCGGAGTGCAGTTCGGGTCATCCGCTTCATAGAACGTGACCTTCCCTACCGTGACCGTGATGAAAACGGGTCCCGGATGGGTGTGCCATCCGGTGGATGAACCGATAGCGTAGTCGTGCGACCGCACCACCATGTCGATCGTTGGTTTGTCTGAACGCCGATAGGACCTGCCGTGGGAAGATTCAGAGTGCCTGTGCGGAAGCGAAGCTGAAGCCTCGAATTTGAAGAGCTCATTGTTCGACTCCACGTCAAAACTCGGGTAGGTTCCACGAGCGAGAAGGGTCGGTGTAACCCCCACAGCCGGTGAGGCACTTGTCTTCATCACCGCACACACCGCTAAGGCGATTATGCAGATCATTCCGAAAACTGATTTTTTCATGTAGACTCTCCTTGCTCTCCAACCTACGATCGAGGGAGCGTACGAGCAATGCGCAAAGTGGAGCAAAGTTGGTTCAGGCGCAAAGGACAAGGATGCTCCGGTTTGCATCGCCATCACGGGCTAACAGCAGGTCGTTGTTGCCAGGGAGTGCGGAGTCATGAACAGTACAGCGAATCAACAGCCGGAACCGGAATCGGGCCAGCTACTGGACTCATGGAAGCAGATAGCGGCCTATCTCAACCGTCATCTGACAACCGTGAGGCGCTGGGAGAGGTGCGAAGGCCTGCCGGTGCATCGACATGTCCACTCCAGAATCGGCTCCGTTTACGCCTATTCAAAGGAACTCGACGCGTGGTTGCGTACGAGGCGAAGCTCGCCGCCCGAGGAACCGCGGCCAGTGGCGGCAATGCCGATGGGACGTCCCGATCTGCCCCTTGTAGCCAGCCTGGGTGTTCGCGAGGGATCGGTTCGACTGCTGGGGCGCGAGGTCGAGTTCAAAGCGCTGGATAAAGCATGGAGCAGAGCCCGCGAGGGCCGACAGGAGCTCATTGTGATCACGGGCGAGCCCGGTGGAGGAAAGACGCGGCTCGTCTTTGAGTTTGCAACCTCAATATCCCGCAACGCCAATGTGTTTGCCGGCTGTTGCGACAGGTCACCGCATTTACCATTCACTCCATTCGCCGAGATACTGCGCGGGATATGCCAGAGCGTTGCCGCGGAAGTCTTGCGCGAACTCCTGGCAGAAATTGAAGGAAGTATAGAGCTCACGCATCTGATGCCAGAGTTATCCAGGCTGATTCGCCCGGCATCCGCGTGCGCTTCGACGACTACTGAAGGCCATCGTTTCCGAATGTTCGAAGCATTTACGGGACTTGTGCGTGCAATGGCCCGGAGGGGTCCTGTCCTCCTTGTCATCGAGGACATACAGTGGGCCGATGAAGGCTCGATGCTGCTGCTCCGATATCTCGTTCGTTCTGCACGCGATGCTGCCCTGTGCATTATCGTCACTTGCTGCGAAACGGAGTTGCAGCAGGTTCGGTGGTCCGCGGAACTCCTCGCGGATCTGCGGCGGGAAGTATCGGCAACCCGAGTCGAACTTGTCGGATTGGCGAACGACGGGATTCGATGCTTCGTTGACGAGTGGCTGGGCCAGAGCGCGCCTGCAAACCTGATTCGGTTCGTGACCGAGAGCACACAGGGCAATCCGCTCTTTATGACGGAGATGTTGCGGCATCTCAGCGACACAGGCGCAAAGACTCGAATCAGGGCATTGGGCGTCAACGCGAATCTGGCCGATCCAGGCCTGCCCGAGAGCATTCGGGAAGCGATTGGCCGCCGCTTTTCCCGACTAAGTCAGGCGTGCAATACCCTGCTGACCGTCGCATCCGTTGCCGGGCGGGATTTCAGCCTGCCAATCGCAGAAGAGGTCACGAAGCTGCCGGAAAATGTCCTGTTGGACGCTGTAGATGAAGCTGTCGCGGCGGACATTCTGCGGGAGGTCACAGGGACTCCCGGACGGTTCTCGTTTACGCACGGGCTGATACGAGAAGTGATCTACTCCCGGCAAACCGCTGCCCGGCGGGTGCGACTGCATCATCACCTGGCGGAGGCGATCGAACTGCACTCAGAAACGGGCGATCTGCCGCTCGCGGAACTTGCCTGTCATTTTGGCCATGCAGCAGGGTACAGGGATGCACAAAAAGCCGTTCTTTACGCGGTTCTCGCGGGCGAACGCGCGACCGCCTCGCTGGCACTCGAGGAGGCCGCAAGCTACTACAAGCTGGCGCTGGACGCCCTGCAGTTCCTTCCGGTCAACGCGGAGAATCGCCGCAAGCGATTCGATCTGCATTTGAAGCGAGGGCGGAGCTTTTCTCAAGCCGGTCATTGGGAATCGGCGAAGAAGGATTTGGAAGCGGCGGTCGGGTTTACCGGGATCCACGATGAAGAAGGGCAGGCTGAGTTATACGTCAGTCTCGCGGAAGCGTCCTTTTGGGTCCTGGATATAGCGGGAGTCAGGCATTACGCAGGCGAGGCACAACGGCTCGCTGACCGGACGGGGCGCGCCGATCTATGGGCGGATGCGCTGGCCTGGAAAGCGAGTGCCCAGGCGGCCGACGGTGATGTGGCTGGCGCCATACAATCGGACCAGAGCGCTGTGGCCAGGGCTGGCGGCATTCGCTCGTTCGCACTGGCGAGGGCACCGCTCACGCTGTACTGGGCCGGGCGGACCGAGGAGGCCGCGGAGCAGGCCTGTCAGGCTGTGAAGCACGCTCGCGAATCCAACGATGCCGCGTTTCTTCTGTATGCCCTTCAGCACCAGGGACTCAGTCTGGCTGGTCTCGGAGAGTACGACAAAGCGGTTCGCATATTCGATGAGGCGTGTACGTTCGGACGGCGCTGTGGTTCCCTTCCGCTCCTGTCCCGCGCAATGTGCATGTCTGTTGCACCCTTGCTCAGCCTGGGCGATCTGGAGGGCGCCAGGACGCGTGCGCTCGAGGCGCGTGAACTTGCGCATCGGGTGGCTTTTGAACCGCCCGTGGTGAGCGCCGGCATCGACCTGCTGATCATCAGCGCACGTTTGCACGATCCAGGCCGGAGCGAAGCCCTTTTACGCGAAACACAAGCGGCCGTGGAGAAGGCGCGCGGCTGGCACGGATGGAAGTGGCGTCTGCGGCTGGCGCAGGCTCAGGCGGAATTGGCTCTGGCACGCCACAGTTGGGATGATGCGATCACCGCCGCGTCACATGTCGTCGACCAGAGCCGCTCGTACAGTCGTCCGAAGTACGAGGCGTTGGGACTCGCCGCGCGAGCCCGAGCGGGTGGCAGGCTCGGATTGCGGCGAGCGAGCGAGGATGCACTGGCATCCGTTAGAGTTGCGCGCCGGCTTGGCGATCCAGCCGTATTGCTGGAATGTCTTTCGGTGTTGCTGGAACTGGACGGCAGCGACGAACTGCGGAGCGAGGCGCAACACACAGTCCAGCGCATATGCAGGGCGCTCTCCCAGGAGCCATTGCGACACCGCTTTCTGGCGGCCGTGTCCTCCAATCAGCAACTGACCTTGAGGGTGGAGGCGATGCGGCGCTCGTAGGGCGGAAGTCGCTCATGATTGAAGGTATGGTTCATCCTCATCTCGGTATTTTGGGCGGCAGGCTATGGGGAAATAATTCAGAAGGTGCGAGCTTTCTCGAAGGTTTGATAAGGGGGCTCTGGTTATCGTCAAAGCTGGTAAGGCTACCTGTCATTGACATCCAATCGGACGCGTGGGTGAGACGGCAAGGGCGTTTCTGCATAAACCAGCGGTCTCCAGAGGCGCCAGGTCTTCGGGTTGATTCGTTCGGAAGCGGACCAGGATAATCGGGATTCCGGCGGCTAGCCGAGCTCTGCTGATGGGGTATTCCCGGATCGACCGTCAGCAGGACTTCGTATCCGGCAGCTTCGGCAGACCGCAACAGGTCTCCATCCTTCTTGCCTTTCAGTCCGGCCCACTCTGCCGTGTGAGCTTCGTGCCGGGCAAACTGTGCCGGAAATCCAGCGGAAGACACTCATCCGGCAGGATCTTCACGCGATTCTTGCGAGCGGAGAATCTTTGGCTTCCTCAAGGGACTGGACAGCCATCTCGCGCGTGATCGTGGGGAACTGCCTCAGAAACTCATCCAGCGAATGACCGCCTTCAAGATAGTCGATCAGATTCTTGAACGGGACGCGCGTGCCACGAAAACAGGGCGTTCCGTTCATAATATCCGGATCAACGACGATCACGCGCTCGTCCATTGCTTCACTTAAGCGAACGGCCCCGCTGCTGCGAGAAGGCATTTCGCAACAGGAACAGGATTCAAAAACGCTGCGCCGTTACGCAGGATCTATTCAGCGGAGGAGTTGGGGAACGCGGGCCGAGGTCAGTCTCGGTCGCGCGAGCGAGCGACGCGGTCAGCGATAGCGTCCCACATTCGCAGTCGCGCTTCAAGAGCCTTCTTCGCCGCGTTAGTTGCCTCCGCCCAACGAATGTCGTCATCCCCGCAAAGGTCTTCAATCATCCTGAGCGCGATCTCCCGGAACATAGCCGGAATCAGGTCTTCCCGACCGAATGTAAACGCAGCCGCCGTGATATCCGGCTTATCAGGTCGAATTGTGTCAAGCGTGCTCCCAATAAACACCTGCGCTTCTTCAGGGACGTCTGAGCCCGATAAGGCTTCCGCCAGCGTCGCCCCCTGTCGTAGCTTTCCAGTCAGCCGGTTGATAGGACCCGTGTCGGCGCCAGCCTCGCGCATGGCTTCCAGGTAAACTTCGAAGTGGCCCCGATGACCATCTTCATAGGTGTCGCTTTCCTCTCCCAGCACGATTTCGTTGATCAGCCGGCAGGCGTTTGGATATCGGCTGGGTACCCAGGGAACAGAGACCGATGAATCGGCGAGCATGAACTGAGAATGAATAGGATGGCGGCGCTAGCTCGGTCGTGTGGAGCACGCCCGATGTTGCCAACCACGATTGTGTCGGCTGTAAATAATTTTATCAGGGCTCGCCGAAAAGTGATTGATCACCCTCACGTAGCCTCCGAAGGGCTCGGCCCTGCGAAACGCATCACCCTGCCACGTCCTGACGTTACTTTTCCTGGGAATAGGTAAAGATCCTGGTTAAATCGTCACTCTCTTCTTAGTCTTCTCTGGGCCGAGGGTTTGGCCAAGTATACGGCGTGAACGTAGAGAACAAATAGCGAAAGTGGTAGCATTATGTGGAGAGGGATACAGTTTCAATGACAGTAAATCTGAGAAAAGAATACTTCCGCTTTGCCCTGTTGTTCCTCTGCAGTTTATGCATTCTTCGCGCCCAACCAACATATAACGCGCTTTCTCGGACCTGGCGGGTCCAATCGCCGTATGGAACTGGGACAATTTTTTCAATTGACGTTGACGGCAGAGAATACTGGGTAACTGCTGCCCATATCCTAACTGGCGCTAAAGGGAAGCCTTACGGTCGAATAACGGACAAAACTGTCGAGCTTCAGCTTCTTAACCCGGGCGGGGCTGGGGTCCAATGGCTGCCAGTCAAGTTTTCCGTATTGCAGCCCCCTAATGATGTTGACATTGTGGTCTTAGTTCCCACCGCGCTCCTTCTAGACGGCAGCAACAACACGAGTCCGCCCGCCACATCCGATGGACTTCTTTTCGGCGGTCCCTGCGAGTTCATGGGCTACGCACTGGGCGGAGGATGGCGGGCAAAGATGGGCGGAGGCAGCTTTTGGATGCCTTTTATCAAGCACTGCACCATCTCTGGAACTGACAGCGAGTCACGTATGTGGATTCTGGACGGCATCAATAACCCCGGTTTCTCCGGTGGTCCAGTCTTTCTCGGAACCGGCAATGACCTGAAGTTCGCCGCTGTTATTTCGGGCTACTATCTGGAACCTACGGAGGTCATGAAGGGCAATGCAGCTCAGCTTGCTCTCAATGTTCCAAAAGACTTTGTAAACGTCAATTCGGGCTTTATAATCGCCTACGATATCTCCCACGCAGTGGACCTGGTAAAGAAAAATCCTCTAGGTCCTAAGCGCCCGGCCAAATAGACAAAACCTAGGCCTATCATTGACTGACCCGAATTTGCGTAGGCTCCTGGATCGCCGCGAATCAGAATAGCGCCGTTAGGCACTACGTGATATTCCAGCGGACGGCGCCGAAGGCGCCTGTGGGCGGATCGTCAACACTATCGCAAACTGTAATGGATCAAGCTCTGAATTTTCATCACGACATGATGACCAACACACTGGCTTAAATTGGGCTTAACGTAATCTGGTACGATTCACATGATCAGATGATCAGATACCGGATATGCTTGAACTAATCTCGCGGTAAAGGACCTCTGCTTTCTCGGCCGGCCATTCACCCCGCCCGAGACGGTCAGTCACGTCGCGCAAAAGAAATTTATCCCAAAACATCTCAAGGATTTACAGCCAAAACGACGCCCGTAAACATCGTTTCTCGGCACTCGTGCTGTACAGTCAAATCGCAATGAGAAGATCACTCGAAAATTCCGCCGCAACTCCCTCCACAGCCACGGCCGTTATCCATCCAGCGGCCGCCCAAACCGTCCCAAATCCGACCGCCACCAGCCAGATCTCCGAATTTACACCCCTCCCCACCCGCAACCTCAACAAAACAAACGAAACCGCCCCAAAAACCGCCGCCAAATCGGCTTCAAACTTGGCTTTAATTGGCTTTCAAATGGGTTTAAATGGCTTAAATTGGCCCCAAATCGGCTTCAACGCCACCCCTTCCACGACACCCCACACCCAGCCACCGCCCGACCCCCCGAACACCTTGACGCAGCCGCAAACCAGACGATATGCTGACCACGTCCACTGATACGTTTCAAACACCCGGCCATCAATCGTCCCAAACAAACCGTCTCTGACAAACTAAAAGAACGACAACAAGACGACAACAAAGAACGACAACAACGAACCAAGAACGAAACGAATCGGAAACGAAACCAATGCCAACCGCGAAAACCGAACTCCTCAAAGACCTCTGGAACGAAACCGAGGCCGCCAAACTCGCCGACAACCCGCTCGCCCTCCTCCGCTACCGCTCCAACCTCCTCGGCGCCGACCTCCGCATCACCAACTTCGGCGGCGGCAACACCAGCTCCAAAATCGACATGGTCGACCCCTTCACCGGCCAGCCCACCCGCGTCCTCGCCGTCAAAGGCTCCGGCGGCGACATCGGCTCCATCAAAGACTCCGGCTTCGCGCTCCTCTACCTGGACCGCCTCAATCAGCTCAAAAACATCTACCGCGGCGAAGCCCTCGAAGACGAAATGGTCTCCTTCTACCCGCTCTCCGCCTTCGGTCACAACAAAGTCGCCGCCTCCATAGACACCGCCCTCCACGGCTTCCTCCCCTGGGACCACGTCGATCACCTCCACCCCGATTGGGCCATCGCCATCGCCGCCTCCGCCAACGGCGAACGCAAAATGCGCGAGTACAACAAGGAGTTCAACGCCAACATCATCTGGATTCCCTGGCAGCGCCCCGGCTTCGAACTCGCCCTCATGCTCGAAAACGGCGTGAAGGAAAACCCCAACGCCAACGGCCTCATCCTCGGCAGCCACGGCCTCTTCACCTGGGGCGATACCCAGCGCGAATGCTACGTGAACTCCATCGAAACCATTGACCAGATGGGCCGCTTCATCAACAACCACCAGGCCAAAAAGAGCACCATCTTCGGTGGCATCGAAACCGCGCCCGCCGCCGACCGCCAGTCCGTCGCCGCCGCCATCCTCCCCACCCTCCGCGGCATCTGCTCCTCCAACAAACGCCAGATCGCCCACTACGCCGATCACCCCGACGCCCTCGACTTCGCCGGTTCCGCCTGGGGCAAAGAACTCTGCGCCCTCGGCACCTCCTGCCCTGACCACTTTCTGCGTACCCGCATCTGCCCCATGTTCATTGATTGGAAGCCCTCCGAAGGTCTCGACACCCTCAGGACCCGCATCGCCGAGCGCGCCGTCGATTACCGTACGGATTACGCCGATTACTACAACGCCTGGGCTCTCCCGGACTCGCCCAAACTGCGTGACTCCAACCCCTCCGTCGTCGTCATCCCCGGCCTTGGCATCTTCGGCTTCGGCAAGAATAAGAAGGAAGCGCGCATCACCACCGAGTTCTTCATCAACGCCATCCACGTCATGTCCGGCGCAGCCGCGCTCGAAGACGGCGAAGTCGCCAACCCGCTCTCGCAGGCCCGGCGGGCGGAGCACTCCCAGCACTTCGCGACAGCTTATAACTATGTCGCCCTTCCCCGCCCGGAAGCCTTCAAGATCGAGTACTGGGCGCTCGAGGAGGCCAAGCTCCAGCGCATGCCTCCCGAAGCCGAGTTCAGCCGCAAGATCGTGCTTGTCGTCGGTGGTGGCAGCGGGATCGGCCGCGAAGTCGCCCTCATGCTGGCGAAGCGCGGCGCGCACATCGTCGTCGCAGACGTCAACGCTGAAGCCGCAAAGGAAGTAGCGGATGAGGTCGCGAAGCTCACGTCTTCCGAAACGGTCTCGTCGGTTGCGGCGAATCTCGGCTCTTCCGAAAGCCTCGCCGCCGCCATCCGCCACACGATTCTACAGTTCGGCGGCATTGACAGCATCATCAACACCGCCGCCATCTTCCCGGTCGGCACCGGCCCCGGCGGCAGGCTGACGGACCACCAGTGGAATCTCACCTTCCTCGTCAACGTCACCGGTAATTACCTGCTCGCGCAGGAAGCGAAGACCATCTTCGAGGAGCAGAAACTCCCCTCCACCATGGTGCTCACCAGTTCCGCCAACGCCGTGGTCTCGAAGTCCGGCAGCGAAGCGTACGATGTCAGCAAGACCGCGCTCAACCACCTCATCCGCGAGCTCGCGGTCGGCTTCGGCGGGCTCGTGCGTGTGAACGGCATCGCCCCTGCTACCGTCGTCGCCGGATCCACCATGTTCCCCCGCGACCGCGTTATGCAGTCGCTCTCGAAATACAAGATCGCGTACAGCGAATCCGAGTCAACCGAAGACCTGCGTGATAAGCTGGCCAACTTCTACGCGCAGCGGACTCTCACGAAGCGGCCCATACTTCCGAAGGATTGCGCCGCCGCCATCGTCTGGCTCGCCGGCGAAGAAAGCGCCAAAACGACAGGCCACATCATCCCCGTCGATGGCGGTTTGCAGGAAGCATTCCTGCGCTAAGCGAGACTCCAGGGACCCAACCAATGTCGAACAAAACTCTCATAACGGACGCCCTCACAGCGGGCGGCGGAGTCGTGCGCCTCGCCCCCTGCTGGGTCCCGCGATCCTTCTTAATGCCCGGTGGGCGCCTCAAGCTGGACCCGCGTGATCTCTATGCCCTCGGAGCCCATCGCGGCGGCATCGACGAACGCTGGTTCTCCTCCACCACCAAAGCCGCCAACGGCCCGCTCACTGCCGAAGACGAAGGCCTCAGCTACATCGAATTCAACGGCCAAAAGGCCCTGCTCAAAGAAGCCATTGACACCGTGGGCGACCAGTTTCTCGGAGCCGATGTCATGCAGAATTACGGCGGCTGGAACCTGCTCTGCAAGTTCTTTGACAACCTCGGCCCCATCCCGCACCACCTGCACCAGAATGACGAGTTCGCCGCGCGCGTCGGTCAGAAGGGCAAGCCCGAGGCTTACTACTTCCCCGCGCAATACAACTTCAAGGACAACAACTTCCCCTACACCTTTATGGGCCTCAACCCGGGCACCACGAAGGACGATCTCCGCCGCTGCCTCAAAAAGTGGAACGATGGCGATAACGAGATCCTCTACCTCTCCCGCGCCTACAAACTGAAGCCCGGCACCGGCTGGCAGGTCGACCCCGGCATCCTCCACGCCCCCGGCTCGCTCGTCACCTATGAGCCGCAGGTCAACTCCGACGTATTCGCCATGTACCAATCGCTGGTCGAAGGCCGAGCCGTGCCCTACGACCTTCTCGTCAAGGACGTCCCCGTCGAACACCATCACGACCTCGACTACCTCATCGACATGCTGGACTGGGATGCCAACGTCGATCCCGACTACTCCGCCAAGCGCCTCTTCCACCCGCACACGGCGGCAGAGACCGATACGCATATCGACAGATGGGTCGTGTATTCCACCCCGCACTACTCAGCCAAAGAACTGACCATCCTCCCAGGCTGCAAAGCGACGATCAAAGACGCTGCCGCCTACGGCATGATCCTGACCTCCGGCTACGGCACGGTAGGCAGCCACACAGCCGAAACACCCAGCCTGATCCGCTACGGCCAGATGACCCAGGACGAATTCTTCGTAACCGCCGAAGCCGCCAGGAACGGAGTACAAATCGAAAACAAGAGCAAAACCGAAAACCTGGTCATGCTGAAACACTTCGGTCCCGGCAACGAAGAAGCCCCTAAGACGAAGATGAATTGGGACTCTGGTTTGGGACACGCGGACACTGGCCGCGTCTCTGACTTGGACACGCGGACCCCCGGCCGCGTCTCTTCCACTTAGAACAATGCCCAGAGATTACCTGGCTTTCGACCTAGGAGCCGAGAGCGGCAGAGCCGTGCAAGGCCGCCTCAGCAATAACCTACTGGAACTCCAGGAAATCTCCCGCTTCCCAAACCTCCCGGTCGCCGAACCAAACTCCCTCCGTTGGGACGTCCTCCGGCTCTGGTGCGAAATCCGCAAAACCCTGGACCACCCCCCAGTCCCCAAACTGGAAAGCATAGGCTTCGACACCTGGGGCGTAGACTACGCCCTCATCGGCGAAAAGGGCCAGCTACTCGAAAATCCATACCACTACCGCGACCAACGCACCGAAGGCATGGTCGAAACCGTTTGCAACATCGCAGGCCGCGAACGGATCTACCAACTAACCGGCATTCAGTTCATGCCGATCAACACCCTCTACCAACTCTTCGCCGCGCACCAATCCACCCCGCGCCTGCTCGAAGCTGCCGACGCGATCGTCACCATCCCCGACCTCTTCAACTACTGGATGACCGGCAATCTCGGCGCCGAATACACCAACGCCACCACCACGCAATTCATGAACCCGAAGACCCGAAACTGGGCCACCGAAATCTTCGACGCACTCAACCTCCCCACGCGCCTCCTCCCCCAACTCTTCGAACCAGGCACCGTGATCGGCCACCTTCGAACCGGCGCACTAACTGGCACCCCCGT
>JAUZEU010000774.1 GCA_030838885.1 Bryobacterales bacterium
GGCGTCGTTTAGTGTGCCGAGCATAGCACCGGACAAACTGAACGCATTGATCCTGCCATCGCCGAAATTACCGACGAGGAGGGTGCCGCCGAAAGGCCCGAATGTGGCCGGCGCTATCGTCAGGCCCCATGGTGAATTTAAGGGTCCCTGACTGATCAAATTCGAGATGAGGTTACCAGACATGTCGAAAACGGCCACGTATCCGTTGCCGGCCCCCGCCACATCATCGTGCTTATTGGCGTTCTGTTTGGCCCAGGTCACGTAAACATTGCCGTTCAATACCGCCACGTTGAATGGGGCGAACCCGGCCGGAACCGCGGGATTAACGAAAGCTTTGGGGTTTTGAACGGGCGCCAGAGTGCCGTCGAAGACATCTATCGCTCCGCTGTTGAAATTCGCCGCGAACAAGAGAGGGGATGCCGCACTCCCGCCGAGCGCACACCCCTTGTAAACAGCGCCCGCCTTCGAATTGTCGATCATAATACGCGCATGAGTTGGGTCGACAGACGAATTCCAACCCGAAACGGCGCCGTCCTCAGAGCAGAAAAGGAAGGAAGCGGGCTTTCCGGCAGCCACCGGCAAGGCCGCTGTGTTGGAACTGAACGAGTTGAAGATGACGCCCGTTACCGGGCCTGGCGAGCTAACGCCGCCTGCGGCCGGTATGCTCACCACAAGTGGGACGGCCGTCCCGGTGCCGTCGTACAGTGTCGATGTACCAGTACCATTGTTGCCGATCCAGAATGGTGTCGACCCGAAGCCGTTGCCCCATGGATTGACCAGATTGACGTCCTGATGATCAGCTATATTCGGGAGATCCGATACCAGATTGTGTACCAGAAAAGTGTTCGGGCTCGAAACCTGAGCGGGAAGCGAGAAGGTCGCAATGGTCGCCAACAGCAGAAACCTGACAAGCAGGCAGACGACACTGCGATCGTTGAGCGAAGTCCAAAACACAGGATTGCGGTCCATCGTATTGCCTCAATATTGATTAGACGGATCTGCTGGTTCCTGAGGAAGGCGGGGTATCAGCTGATCGGTACTCAGGTTCACGGATAAAGCACTAAAAGCCCAGGGTATGCGGTCTTTATAGCACCGTCCCCAACTCAGCAATCCGTGGCCGCGGGGGCGCTAATTGCGGGCCAGGCTCAGGGCCGGTGAGTGATTTACTCTTCTGCTTAGGTTCTCCAAAATGTGAGCCTTTCCGGAAGGAACTTAACCTGGCTCTTTTCGGAGGAAAACGAAGTGTACAAAGCGTCGGCTATCCATCAGTTCGGTGTGAAGCAGATCGGTTTAAAGTCCGCGTTGCTGTTGGCGTTCGCTCTGCACGGATGGGCAGGCATTATGATTCCACCTGCTGAATGGGGGTCGGTGAGGTCTTCGCAGATGTCTACAATTACTCTGGCCCGACTCTTTGTAATTTGAGCCCTTCCGTGAGCACCTGCACGGAGAACATAGCCTCCAATCAGCCACCTGGATTTCTGCACAGTCCCGATGGGACGGCGAGTGGCACGGTCTCCGCGTCAACGGACGCGAACGGAGCGCACCTCTACGCGTCGGCTGGTGCATCAGGTTTTGGCACTACAGACGTGACCGGTAGTGCCGCAATTTCCGATACTGTGTACAATCCCACAACTATTGCGGCCAAGTTTCAGATCACTTTTCACCTGGACGGATCGCTCTTCGCCAGATCCAGTACCGTCGACCAACTGAACCTGGCTTTCAATCAAGGGACTCTTCTCCAAAGGACATTGAGCTACGGCGGCGCAGGAACTTACGAGTTCATCAATCAGGACTTCACCACGCCGGTGTTCACTGTAGGTGCAAGTTCTTATCAGAACTGGAGTATCGTGCTGAGCACAGAGGTCGTAGCCAGTTCTGACCCAAGTAACGCGGCCATGGGCGGCCTGCGGTTGGGTTATGTTGACCCGGGCAATACGCTTTCGCTGACCGGCATTTCGATCATGGATGCACACACGGGAATCCGTTGACATCTTCGGGTTTGACGTCGTATTCCGGCTTGAACTATAACAGCAGCAGCAGTTCGGCAACACCGGCCCGCCAGCGCGGGGCTATTCGCCGGGGCCTGCATTCTCCTTGCACCTCGCAGCTGCAAGCGATCGTAACTGAATCTCACTGCGCTTTGGTGATCAGGCCCTCGCTCCAGGCGAGCAGCAGAGCTTCCTGTGCGGCTACGGCAGCTTCTTTCACCCGCCACGCGCTACGGTCGCGATTGCCCACGGGATTGCTGATGCCCCGAATCTCACCCGCCGGGATGCCAAACAGAGTGGCGACATGGACAATGGCTGCGCCTTCCATGTTTTCGACGGCGCCGCCTGTGCGGGTGGCAATGGCGAGTGCCGCGGCATGGTCGCCGGTACAGGTGTTTACGGTGACGAACGGGACGCGGCGTGCAACGGGATGGAGTTGCAGGGGAAGAACGTTGTAGATCGGTTTGGGGCGGGCGATAAGGGGGAAGCCCAGGGCCTGCATATCAAGGAAGCCAGTGGACGAGGCGGCGCCGAGGTCGCCATAGCACTCTGTGGCCGCACAGACGACGGAGCCAATGGGAAGATCCGATTTGAGGTAGGCACCGCCGATGCCGCAGACGATGACGGCTTTGGCGCCTTCGCGATCCAGGTAACGGGTGAGTGTGTAGGCAGCGTTGACGGCTCCGACGCCGGTGCAGAGGACAGGAAGATGAGGGCGAAGAAGCGCGCCTTCCAGTTCCGTTGCAACGCAGACAACGAGATCGACGGGCACGGTTTTCAGGGTAACAGCAGGGTGGGTTGAACTAGGGGATACGGATCACGAGGGACAGCACCGGCCCGGTAAATTGCGGGCTGACAGCAGAGGAGTTGTTGGACGGGTGAATGTCGACATTGACGATCCGGTAACCACCTTCGATCAGTACCGGGCCCGCGCCAATTCCAGCCGCGACCGAGGCCTGGACATAGTGGCCGTAGCTGCCAAGCGCCATGCCCTTCGCTTCGCCGCTAACTTCGACGAGTACGCGCCTGCGCACGGGGAAGATACGCCAATCGAAACCGGCGAGTGGGAGGCCGATGGTTTCCGCCTTCGAGGCGGTGATCCCGCTGCTCTCGCCGCGAATGGTGCCATCGGCATTCAGCCATGCGCCACCGAGGTTCAGGCCAACATGGCCAGTCGGCCTGGAGACGAGATCAAACTGATAACCGCCGTAGAAATAGTTGAGGTGGGCGGAGGAAGTGATGTGTTCGGTGATCGCGTAGGTGCGGCCAGCGTAGGTGATAGTGCGGGTGAGATTCCGGGTGCCGGTGAGCCGGAAGGGCGTGCCTTCAAGCAGGATCTTCTGCCTGCCGTGGAACTTTGCGACGAACCGGCCGGTGAAGGTGGGCTCCGATTGGGTTACGCCCAAATCGGATTTGAGATCTACTGGCGTGCCATTGGCCCGGATGCTGCCGGAGCTGTTAACAGACCAAAAAGAACCGGTGATCTCGATCTTGGAGTTCTCCGGGTCAGCATCCTGAGCAGCGGCGCAGAGACACAAGACGGGGATGAGGATCAGGGCGGATTTCATTGGTCACCGGAAGCGCTGTTTGCCGCGGCACCCTGCCGTGCAGCGGCCGTACCCGTCGAATTCCATGACGGCTCCGCTCAGGGGCGGATAAACGCCTGCCTCTCTGACGAGATCCATAAACCGTGCCGTCTTCGTACCGGCTGTGGCATTGCCGTTCACGGTGGCTTGTTCGTTCGCGTGCGAGGGGATGACCGAGGCCGGCCGCATGAGCGTATTGACGGCGAAGGCTGCTTCCTCAGGGCCGGTCGTGAAGATATCGCCAATGTTGAAGACCGCGAAGTTGGCGCGGTAATAGTCTTTGACGACTATGTTCATATCGCTGGTGAGACCGGTGTCTCCGGAGAGGAACGCGGTCATGCCGTTTGTGAACCTGACGATGTAGCTGCTGGCCTGACCCGGGGCGAAGCTCAGATTGTCGGCCGCGAGCTGGGTTCGGAGGGGATCGCTGATTTCGTCCGC
This sequence comes from Bryobacterales bacterium, assembly GCA_030838885.1. GTDB lineage: Bacteria > Acidobacteriota > Terriglobia > Bryobacterales > Bryobacteraceae > BOG-234. The sequence continues at coordinate 4,016 of JAUZEU010000774.1, forward strand.
AGGGGCTCCATTGCCGTGCGCGGCGGGAACAACCGCGATCTGAACGCCGGAAGGAGCGGAGGGAACTCTGAGGGTCCTTTTGGCGCCGTAGCCCAGATTGCCGACGCAGGGCTGAACGAGGGGCAAGGAGATCTCGTTATTCGGGCCTGATGCCGGGCAGCCCGGTGCGGCAGAGCCGAGAATGTTCTGGAGCTTGCGACTCATGAAGGCTGCCAGTTCAGATGCGACGATTACTGCTGAACTTTTTGCCGCCGCGATACCCGCAGCATTGGAATTTGGGGTGGCTATGACAGGCACACCAGAGGCGCAGGCTGCGTTCGGAGAGCCCGGATCCTGATTGAGGCGGGCATTGCCGATGTGGTCGCCATGGGCATGGCTGACGAGCACGGCGTGGATGACGCCGAGGCGGGTGTCGCCTCCTCCCGCGATGGTAGTGGCTGGGTCGAACAGAATTCTGACACCAGTGGGATCTTCAAAGAGAAGGGCGCGGTCGGGAGAGCAGAACTCTCCGGTTTTGGCGCCGAGAGCGGTGACTTTCACCGTCTGGGCACGTGAAGGGGCAGAACTGTGGTCTTCGGCGTGTACCGGGAATGAAATGAAAAGAATAAGGCTGGCAAGGGCGGCGATGTAGCGCATGGATATTTCTCCCCAGAGTTGGATCCGGGCGGGATGCTGCGCGGAACTGGCCTTCGTATGCATCTGTACAGTGTGCGGAGAATTGATGAGAGCGGTCTAACGACGTGGCCGGGGGGCGGCGTGTGCCAAAGCCTCCAGCAGGGTTTCGTACTGGGTAGTGACTACATCCCAGTCGTAACGCTCACGGACGCGCTCGACGGCTTTCAGGCGATAGGCATTGCGCTCGGTTTCCGTCATGGCGAGGACTTCGCGGATGCGGGCGGTAAGGCCAGCCTGGTCGTGATACGGAAGGCCGGCGTCACCTGCTACTTCGCGGTTTTCGGAGTTGTCGAGATAGAGCACGAGGCAGCCGCGGCCCATGGCTTCGATAAGGGCGGGGTGAGTGCCTCCTACCTCCGTGGCATGAATGTAGGCGAAGCACCAGGAGCCCAGTTCTTTGTAGCCCGTTCCGTAGATGGCGCCGGGAATGACGACTCGAGGGTCGGTGGTGTTGCGCACCTGGTGGATGTATTCGTCAGCATAGGGTGCATCGCCGATGAGAGCGAGTTTGATGTCTGTCGCTACCGGCTCATAGGCCAGCCGGACTTCCAGGGCGCGGTTCTCAGGCACCATGCGGCTCACGTAAAGAAAATAACGGTGCGGCTGCAGGCCGAGCTGACGCAGGACGTCACAAGTCGCGAAACGCTTCGTATCGGATCCGTAAGGAATAAAAAGAGACTCTTTGCCGTATTGCTCGAGGTAGTAGAGGCGGATGGCCTGCGCGTCGGTCACGAAGGTCGTGGGCAGGATGGTGGAGAGGTATTCGGAAAGGTGATACCAGGATTTGGCGAGGCGGTTCCACTTCTTCCTCTTGCGCTCGATGCCATCGACATTCAGCGCTACCGGGATGCCCGCAACACGGGGCAGGATGGTGAAGACAGCATTGGCCGCATTGCAGTAAAGGGCGACATCGACGCGGTGAAACAGGAGATGCCAGGTGGAGAAAAAAGTGTGTGCGAGAGTGTCGAGATATTTGTGCCGGATGGTGGGCTGATAAACGAGGTTTACGCCGAGATAGACAGGGGCGGCGTGCTTCTGCCTGCAGTAAACCACCACATGGTGGCCGCGGGCGGCGAGCCGCGAAGACAACTCTTCGGCGAAGGTTTCGAAACCGCCGTAATTGGCCGGGATGCCGCGGGTGCCGAGGATCGCTATGCGCACCTGAAGCCGTTAGCGGCGGGCGGTCCTGGTGCGAGAAAGAACGGCTGCGAATTTTTTCGGTGCAGGCTTGCTGACAGGCTCGAAATCGAACCAGCTGGCGATGTACGCATCGTCGACGCGCTGGCGGCTCATGATTTCGCGGCGCTTCGCGAGGACGTTGCGCCAGTTCTTAAAGAGGAAAGTGAAGGCCTTCAGGGAAGTGTGTTCCCAAAGCAGACAGCAGCTGATCACTACAATATCGCGCACGGTGATGGAGAAGAAATTCCGCCGGTAAAGATCGGGTGTGATGTTTTTCAGCCGCAGCAGAAAACGATTCTTCACCGAGTGCATGTTGATCTCAGGCGGAAGGGCACGGCGGTTGCCGGGAAGAGCTTTGCGCACGTGGTAGCCCTTGGCATACGGAGCATAGAGGCATTTCCAGCCCATGAGCTGGGAACGCCACGCAACATCGGCATCTTCGCGGTAGGCGAAGAAATCGGCATCGAAGAATTCGCCGCCTACGGCAATGTCGTCCACCATTTCGCGGCGGTAGAGTGCTGCGGCCGCCGTAGCGCCGAAAACATATTCGTAATTTCGGAAGTGACCGTTATCCACCTGCAGGCTGCCACGGTCCAGGTGCCGGAGGTTGGGGGTGAAGTAGATGCCAGTGGAGTCGACGAGCGGCTCTTCGGGGAAGTCAAAGCCGGCGGTCATGGTGAGCAGTTTGCCGCAGACGGTGCCTACCTTGGGATCAAGGTTGCCGGCGTTGACCAGCGCCTCGATAAACCCCTGGAGCAGGAGCACGTCCGGGTTGAGGGTTAAAACCCACTCTGCCGTAGAGAGCGCGATGGCTTGATTCTGGGCGGCCGCGAAGCCGATGTTTTCTTCGTTATAGACAATACGGCAGCGGTCTTCGAAGGGCTCCAGGATGTCGACTGTGCCATCACCAGAGTTATTATCGACGATTATAATGTCCTTGAACAGGTAACTCTGGTCAAGGACCGATTCGAGGCAGCGCTTTATAAAGCGGCCACTGTTGTATGTGACGATCGTTATCGAAACGAAGTCGCTACGGGACATGAACGCGCGGGCCAGCTCCAGTCATTAATATTCGATGTCAAAATCAGAAAGATTTGATGCCAAAATCAGACCACATCTCAATTCCACTAAACGTCTTGACTTTACACACTAATTTCCTGGCTTTTTCCTGAATAGCCGGCGAAAGGCAATGCGTGCAACGGACCCGTAGACTACAACTACATTCACTCCGCGGGCAACTTCGCCGGAACCTGCAATCGTGCGCAACAGTGCCGGAACGGCACGCAGTCCTGCTCCCAAAGCTACGGCAAAACATACCGCCCGAAATGCCAGAGGGGAGTAACGTTTCGCCGCATACTCAAGAAGACTACCATACCAATATCTCTGCCGAATCTCCATTGGCAGAGTATCTATTGAGTGACCACCCGTATGGTTTGCCACAGCTTCGGGTGTGTAGCGAACCCGGTACCCTGCTTCTTTCAGTTGAGCGCAGAAATCGACATCCTCAAACCAGACGGGATAGAAACGCTCATCGAAACCGCCCACTTTCTCATAAGCCGACCGGGAGAACATAAGGAAAGCCCCGGCCGGTTGCTCAACGTCGGCAGCAGCAGACGGGTTCAACCCTAAGCAACGGTAGTGCCAATTGACACGATTGCGAGGCCAGAGCCGGTTTATTCCCAAAAGCTCGAAAATCAGGGCTGCCGGAGTTGGCAGATTGCGGGCCATGAAACCGGTCTGTGCCTGACCATCAGGCCCGGTGAGACTGCCGCCCGCGGCTCCCGTGAAGGGATCCTCAAATTGAGCGATAAGCGCGGACAAGCCATGCTGCAACTGCGCATCAGGGTTCAATAAGAGCACGAATGGCGCGGAGGTGGCGCGCACACCCTGATTTACAGCGCCTGCGAAACCCAGGTTTCGCGAGTTGGCAATCAGGCGCGTACCGGGCCGGTTAGCCTGGGCAGGTGTGCCGTCTGTTGAGGCGTTGTCGACCACGACGATTTCGGTCTCGGGGAGACCGGCGAGGGAGTCGAGACATCCCGCAATTTCCGCAGCCGAATGGTACGTAACGATGACAATTGCGACACGGGGCATGTGTCAATATGTCCCGGTCGGGCGTCCGACTCGCCTGGCAAGATCGACCGCGCCGGTGTCGCGCCACGTGAATAAAAAATACAGTCGCCAATAAGTGCCGGTGGCGCGCGCACGAATCTCGTTCTCGGAGGCGGCGAAGAATTCACGAAGCCGGTAATTGGGCTGGCCTTCAAGGCGGAAGCCGCGCAGGCCCTCGCGCTTGCCCGCAAGCCACGCTGATGCCGTCCCGTGGCGAAATGCGATGAGGCCCCAAAGTAACTGGCCCAGAAGAATGGGCCAAAGGCAGGCACGAAAGAGGGCACGGTCATAGTGGCGCGCCACGAGCAGCACCTGGTTGCGGGAAATGAGGCGAACGACAGACGGATTCCAGCGGCCGAGTGTTGCGCTGCCGTGATGCCATGCAATGGCAGCGGGCACATAGACGCCCGTGAGGCCTTCGCGCAGACAGCGGAGACCAAGATCCACGTCTTCCAGATAAGAGCCGTAGCGCTCATCGTAGCCGACAAGTTTGCGCAGAACTTCGGTGCGAAAAAGGCTTGCGGTGCCAGGGGCAATTGCCACTGGCCGGGAGTCGCCTGTGTTCGTGGTTCGGCTTTCACCATTTCCGGCGCGCCAGGCGCATGCGGCACGAGTCACGAGATCGTAGGTGCCGTCGATCACGGTCTTGGTGTGGAGGTCCAGAATCAGGCCGGTCGCGAAGCTTGCGCCGCCTGTGTTGGCGAGCAGGTTTTGCAGCCAGCGGGGGTCGAGTTCGACGTCACTGTTGAGAATCGCGGTCCATGGCGTGGTGGCAGCCCGCCACCCGCAGTTGACGGCGTGGGCAAATCCGGTGTTCTCGCCGAGAGCGATGACGTGGCAGCCGGACTGGCGTGCAATTTCAGGTGCGCCATCACTGGACCCGTTGTCGACGACGATGATTTGAGTAAAGGGAATAGTCTGGGCGTGCAGCGTTGCGAGAAGGCGCTGAAGCAGGTCAGCGCGGTTGTGAACGGGAATAACGGCGGTGATCACCTGTACACTTGTGATTGTAATGACACGCCTGATAACCCTGACTCTCTTCGCCATCGGCGCACTTGCGCAACAAGCAGGAATGCGCTCCGTTATATCCTTCCGATGACGGGCGGTCTGGACCAGTACCTTGCGGGGCAGATCACGCGCGATCACGTGATGCAGGTAGTGGCGGATCCGAAGATTGCGGACGCCATTCTGACGGACCGATTAAACGAGGCGTTTGGACAGACTCTGGTGAAACTGCATCCGCGGGATGAGGATGAGGACACGAGCGAGAGGGCTGTGCAGCATAGCTTCCGGTCGAGTTCGGATAAAGGGACAGTTTTTCTGGTGGATGCGAAGTCCCGACAGGTAATCTGGTCGGATTATGAGAAACCGGGGCGGAGCGTTTCCGGGGCTCGTTTAAATCAGCAGGCTGGGCGTATTGTCAAGAAGCTGGCGGGGACCCTGGGCAAGTAGGGCTGCTTTAGCTTGAGGTAGTGCGCTTTTGGTGAAGGAGAGACTGGTATCTTGCTGCCAGCTTCCGTGTGATTACGGCCATATCCCAATTGGTTTCGACTTCGACCCGGGCGCGCGCGGCCATGCGTTCGGCAAATGCCTGATCTTCGAGCAGCTGAATAACTTTTTGGGCGAAAGCGGGCGGGTCGTCGGCCAGGAAACAGAAGTCGCCGTCTTCGCGGGCCAAGCCCTCCGCGCCCAGTGTGGTTGACACCACGGGGATGCCGCTCGCAAAAGCTTCCAGCAGTTTCACACGAACACCGGAGCCACTGCGGATGGGGCACACGAAGATGGCGCAACTGCTGAACAGCGGCTGGATGTCTTCGACAAAGCCCAGCAGTTCGATGGCTTTCATGGGATCCGGAAAAGCGTGGCGCGGGGGCGGATCGGAGCCCGCGACCAGCAGTTTGGCCTGGGGCAGCTCTTCCACGATCAACGGCAGCACGTAGCGCGTGAACCATTCCATGGCGATCTGGTTGGGGATGTGGCGGAAGCTGCCCAGGAACAGCATAGTATACGGCCGGCGTGGTCCGCCTGGATAGGGATATTGTGCTGTGTCGATGCCCGCACGCAGCCCGGAATCGATGCGCGGCGCGAGGAGGGGCAGGAAGCTCTCAAGGTAACGCTTGTTCTCGAGCGTGCAGACCTGAATGTGGTCGCAAATGGGCAGCAGGTTGAGTTCGAAGCGGACTGCCCGGAGGTATTCGAAGCGGGCCTTCAGACGATCGACCGGGCTGTGCATGAACGGCAGAGCGCGTCCGATGGACTGGAAGTAAACATCGTGCTCAAACAGTGCGCATACCATGCGGTCAAACCGGCGCGCGTACTGGCCAAGCGCGGTGTATTCCAGCTGGATGACATCGATTTTGTGGAGCAGCGTCTGGCGGTCAATGAGCCACTCGATTTCGGGCTTGAAGAATTCGTGTACGGCGTGAGGAGTGACGGAGGCAAGGTGCGGGTCGCGATCATTTGTGCGCACCAGGCACTCGACGGATTTGCAATAGGCGCGCAGCTCTTCGTTGCCTTCGCGCTCCGAGGCGTAGTCAAGCAGGACGATGGCGTGAACGTCGCACCAGCGGGAGAGTTGGCGCAGCGTGTTGTACATGAAGACGCCGCCGCCGTGCGTAGGCGGGTAAATGGAGTACGGGGAGACAAAGAGAACGTTGGGGCGCTCAGCTGCGGCAGGGAGGTTGGAGAACCGGTCGTGGAAGTAAGCGGGCCGGGTGCGACGGAAGGCTTCGGTATCGGGCACAACTGCCAGACTGCGCGCGCGCCAGCGTGACCGGAGTGAGGCGGGCAACTGAGTAAAGGCGCGGAGTACGCCGGGGGCGCTGGCGCGCCCTGGCCCGATACCCGACCAGCCGGTGACCACGGCGCCTGCGAGAGCAAAGAAAAAGTGGCTGGCGAGGTACGCCCAGCTGTGGATGTTTTTCCACGTAAACAGAATGAAGTTCTTGTGGAGGATGGACTGGATGTAGTCCTGCGTGAAGTTCTTGCCAATGGTGCCGCGGTGCTCGTGGTGCACCACGCTGGCCGGCTGATAGAGAACCTTCCAGCCGCGCTTCCAGGCGAGGTAGCCAAGGTCCGTGTCTTCGAGATAGAAGGGCGCGAGGAGTTCGTCGAAACCGCCGAGCGACAGGAACTTTATGCGGTCGAAAGCGCAGGAGCCGCCGCCGCCATAGAAGCAGGGAAAGAGCTGATTGACCGCTGCATCTTCCTTGTGGGTCACGCGCAAACCGCCATCCTGCCACCATGCCTGCGTCAGTCCGGTCTCTTCGCGACGTTTGGCTTTGTCGCCGAGAAATATCTGGCAGGAGACGGCAAAGACGTCGACGTCCGTGAAGCCATTGAGCAGCGGATGCAGGAAGTCCGGTTCCACACGCATGTCGCTGTTCAGAAGCACCACAATGTCGTTCTTCGCGGCGCGGAAGCCGGCGTTGGAGCCACCACCAAAGCCGAGATTTTTTTCCAGAGCCAGAAGTTGTACCTGCGGGTAATGCTCCCGCAGCCAGGCTGCGCTGCCATCGGTAGACCCGTTGTCCACGATGACGATTTCACTTCCGGGATGGTTGTCAATCGCGGCGAGCCAGGACGGCAGAAAACGTTCCAGAAGATCTTTGCCGTTCCAGTTAGGAATGACGAGGGAGGCGGCGCGAGGGGTGAGTGACTTACCTGATTGCGGCTTATCCGGAGTGCATCTTCGACCCGCAAGCAGCCAAATAAGGTCAGTGAAGGCGAGTGCCAGAGCGGCGATGGTCAGCAGCAGCGGCGTGAGAACAAGTAGAGGAAACGCACTCAGAAAGCGGAGAAGCCTGGCCTTCACTCCTCACCCGCCGTCAGGTCTTCGTGCAGTACCGGGCCAATCCCCAGCGTACGCCCCAGACGGATCCACTTCGATCCGGCCATAAGCAGCCGCTCTTCGCGCAGACTCGCTACATTCCTGGTCAGTTCTGCAATCTGCCCCATCTGGGATTGCAAATGAGAGGCGCGCTCCTCCAGTTGTTGTTCCATGCGCGTGGCCCAGGCGGTGCACTCCTCCAGTTCTTGTTCCATGCTCCTGGCCCAGGCGGTGCGGTCGACAAGCTCCGCTTCGCGCTCAACCGCAGCATGCTGTAACCGCAGGATTTCCGCATTGCTCTTGTCAATTTGCGCCTGTAGACTTTGTGCCCAGGCCAGACTGACAGCGGCGTCCTGCTCCATGCGAGTAATCGCGGCGCGCCCCTGGGCGAGTTCCGCATCCAGATGGGCAGCCCATTCGTTCCGCTGCTTCATTTCTTCCAGGGTCTTATTGTGACTGCTGTGCAGCGAGGTGTGGGCGGCCACCAGTTCCCTGAGCCACGCATCTTTCTTCGCGCATTCTCCTTCAAGCTTTGCGATATGGTGTTCCCGCTCGCGCAGCAGGTTGGCACTGGAGGGCACCCACGCATAGACCTCGTTAACAGCAATGGCGGAGCGGCTACAGGCAGCGATGAAAAAGTGGGCGGTGTCGGTACAGGCATCGCCGCTGGCTTCCAGCACGGCGCCTGCCGGATGCTGCGGGGCGAAGACAATCGCTTCGGAATGGTTCTGCGTCCACAGGCGGACGTGAGGGAAGACCGCGTAAAGAGCGGCTTCAAATTCCGCGAATTCGAACTCGTGGCAGTGGAAGGGATTGGGGCCGGCTGCGCCGCGCGATTCCGCGTAATAGCACTTGTTGGGCGTGGATACGAGCAACACTCCGGTAGATTTCAGCACCCGGTTCGCTTCTTCCAGAAGCTGCTGCCAGTGCTCCAGATGCTCGATCACTTCGAAAGCAGTAACAAGGTCGAAATGCGCTGTGGCGAAGGGGAGAGCTTCGCAGGAGGCCTGCAGAAGTGTCAGGCCGGGACGCGAGAAATTCTGGCGCGCGTGCTGGATGGCTTCGGAAGAAATGTCGGCTGCAATTACCGAGGCTGCGTTGCTGAATTCTGCTGCGCCATAACCTGAACCACAACCAGCGTCGAGGACATTACGTCCGTCCGCGAACCGGGCTGCGAAACGGTAGCGCGAGAGGTGCTCATTAAACAGATTGTCGTCAACCAGGCCGGGGATGACGCGCTCCCCTGTGAATTCAGCCAATTCCCTGCTCCGTTTCGAGTGCGGAATTTAGTTCGATGCGGCTTGGCCAGTGAACGTAGCCGTAGACGCTCGCTTCGCCACGCGCCATTTGGACCGTTACGGCGTTATCGATCCAGTCGCAGACGTCGCCGGCATCTTCGATCCACGGTGAAAACGAAAAGGCTCCGGGGTAAAGTTCAGGAATATCGATCTGGAAATCCAATGTCAGGGTTTTGCCTTTCGGTATCGAAGGCAGGGAATGGCCTTCGGCAGTGGCGCTTATTCCGGAGAAATCGAGCCCCAGATGGTTGCGCATCATGAAACCGACATCAGTGCGTTTGAGGTCTGCGCAGGCCCGCACGCTGATGCGCACCAGGATCCGGCTGTGCGGCGTCATCAGGTGCAGCGGTTCACCATATTCGTTCATAACGGCAATGCCGATCACCTCCGCGCGCCGGTCACCATGACGGTGATCGATGTTGGGGATGGTTCGTACTACGGCTTGCCTTTGCGGTTCCGTTCTGACGGGTTCGTTCACAGGCTTGTCCGTGGTCATTGCGGCAAGGTAGGCAGGCAGGACCGCGTCGATATCGCCGAGTGCACGAGCCGTTCCATGATCCAGCCACAGGGCGCGTTCGCCGATCGCCTTCACGTCCGCGGTGGAGTGCGAAACGAAGATAATGGTGATGCCTCGGGCGCGAAGCTCATGGACTCTTCGCATGCAGCGATGGCGGAAGTAGGTATCTCCCACCGCCAGGGCTTCGTCAACCAGAAGAATCTCAGGGTCCACGTGAATGGCGACCGCGAAGGCGAGCCGCACGACCATGCCGCTGGAGTAAGTCTTCACCGGGCGATTAATGAAGTCGCCAATCTCCGCGAAGGCTTCAATCTCTTTGTAACGGGAGTCGATGTCACGGCGCGACAGGCCAAGGATGGCGCCATTGAGATAGACGTTCTCGCGACCGGTGAATTCGGGGTTGAAGCCCGCGCCCAGTTCCAGCAGCGCCGCTACACGCCCATTGACGCGCACTTCACCACTTGTGGGCTGCAGAATGCCGGCGATGAGTTGCAAGGCCGTGCTCTTCCCCGAGCCGTTCTCTCCGATAATGCAAAACACTTCGCCGCGACGGATGGAAAAGCTCAGCTCACCCAAAGCCCGGAAGTCGCGATGAAAAGAACGGCGGCCTAAGACGGCCAGTTCTTTCAGGCGGTTGCCCGGGTTTTCGTAGATGGAGTAGCTCTTCGAGACGCGGTCGAATTCGACAGCATTCACGTGAATTCTCAGTTTACTTGAGCCCCGGCGCAGAGGCACGTCAGAGGCGCGTAGCCCCCTTCAGGCAGCTCCGCAGCCTGATTACCAGGTCGGAAGATCACATATTCACGCGGCCGGCCCTTAGCCGTCATCTGCAACCAGCCCAAATAGGTTTACTTTCCCGCACCAAGCTGATATCGTCACGAAAATAAAGTTTTGTTAGCCTGACTCGCTAATCAGGAACACATAAAGGGGTGTCAACCATGAAGATTTTGAGTGCCCGACAGCTGTTTGTGTCGCTCGCATGCCTTGCAGTAATGAGCGCCTGCGCGTTTGGCCAGGCCATCACCGCAACCATCACGGGCACTGTCCGGGACACATCCGGCTCCGTTGTGCCAAATTCCAACGTGACTCTGAAGAACGAATCGTCGGGTGATGTCCGCAAGACAGTCAGTAATTCTGAAGGCTACTATTCCATCCCTTCTATTCCGCCAGGAACGTACTCATTGATTGTGGAGGCCGGCGGCTTTCAGAGATCCGAAGAAAAAGGCATCGTTTTCAATAGTGCCGATAAGCGAAATGTAGATGCCACGCTGACGGTTGGCGCCACTTCGCAAACGGTCCTGATTACAGGCTCACTCGAGAACCTGACTCCTGTCGATTCCGGGGAAAAAGCATCGACCCTGAACACCCAGGAACTCCAGAACATCGCGATCATTGGCCGAAGTGCGGCGGAGTTCATCAAGATTCTGCCCGGGTTCGCGCAGGCCGGTAACGGCGTGACGAACTCGCCCGGTTACGACGGGCAAGTGATCGGGATCAACGGAAACGGCAATGCCGGCCGCCAAAGCGCACTTGGCTACTTTTCAGCAAACGGGACCCCGCTGAATTCCACTGAAATCATGTCCGACGGCGCACATGTCTCCGACCCTGGCTGCAATTGCGCTACTCCGGTCAATCCGAACGCCGACATGATTCAGGAAATGAAGGTTCTGCAATCCAACTTCTCGGCAGAGAACTCGAAAGGGCCCGTTGTAATCAGCAGTATCACCAAGTCGGGTGGATCGTCCTATCATGGCCAGGGGTACCTGTCTGCCCGCAATTACGTGCTCAATTCCACCGACTGGCTGGACAACAAAAACAATAAAGGCCTGAAACCACAGAACGTCTACTATTTCCCCGGCGGTAACATCGGCGGTCCCGTGCTCATTCCAAAAACCAGGTTTAACCATAACCGCGATAAACTGTTCTTCTTCACCGGGTTTGAATACTTCTATCAGCATCTCAACTCTTCTCAAATCCAGGCCATAGTTCCGACCGCCCGTATGCGTGCAGGCGATTTCTCTGCCGATTCCGTGGCGGCTCTCGGGCCGACAAAGCCCGTCCAGAGAGTGGTGACGGCGTATCCAGGCGGTATCATTCCGGCGAGCGCTTTCGACCCGGGCGGCCTTGCTCTGATGAAGCTCCTGCCGGCTCCAAATGCCGACCCGAACCAGACCGGCGGCTTCAACTACATTCAGAACGTTTTGTTCCCTCAGAACGGCTGGCAGTGGGTGGGCCGCGTCGATTACTCTATCAGCGACAATACTAAAGTCCTGGTTCGCTATTACCACCAGCAGGAAGTACAGAACTTCCCGATTCAGCTATGGGGACAGTCGTCCAATCAGGTTCCCTATCCATCGTCGGTTACCGCCAATAACCACTCCGAATCCGTCTCCGCCGACGTCACTCACGTCTTCAGTCCGACTCTGACGAACGAGTTCGTGGGTTCTTTCACGTATATCGGCTTTCCTAATACACTTGCCAACCCCGATGCTGTGAACCGGCAGAAGATCGGCTATCCGTATCACGGGTTCTTTAACAACGGCGTGCTTCTGATACCTAATATTTCGGGCTCCAACAATCAGGTGGCAACGCTTTCGAACCAGGGCGGCTGGGGTACGAATCTGAGTGCCGTGTATCCGGCAAACAAGCCAATGGCCAGCATTGCCGACAACCTGTCGAAGGTTTGGGGAACACACACGATGAAGGCCGGCTTCTACACCGAATATGTAGCAAACATCCAGCCGGGCAGCGGCGCTCAGCAGGGCACACTGACCTTCGATGCCACCAACCCAGGCACCTCCGGAAACGCCTACGGCGATATGTTGCTGGGACGTGTATTCGCCTTCAGTCAGAACAACTTCAATGCCCCGGCGCGCATCTATTCCCGGCTGATTGAAGGTTACGTGCAGGACAGCTGGAAAGCTCGCCATAATCTGACTTTCGATTACGGTATGCGATTCCAGAACATCGGCCAATGGACCGATCGCTACAACCTGGGATTCGCCGTCTTCAACCCCGCCACCTACACCAGCGACCCCACTGCGGTGCTGCCGGGAATTACGTGGCACGCGAAAGATCCGAATGTCCCCAATGGCGGTTTCCCCACCCGGCCTGTTTTCTACTCGCCTCGCTTCGGCATGGCATACGATGTTTTCGGCTCGGGTAAAACGGTAATCCGGGGCGGCATCGGCCTGTTCCGCTATCGTGGACCCCAGAGCGGAACCGGCACCAGCGCGGCCACGGGGTCCTATTCGCAGTCGCTGACCAACAGCTCCGGCACGACGCTGGCAGCCATCGATGCCACGCCTACGCCGCCTCGTGTCACGTACCAGACCAGCCAATCACTGGTAACGCCCGGTGACGATCAGAACCCCCTTACGTGGTCCTATAACTTCACGATCTCGCAGCGCGTCCCAGGTAATTCGCTGCTCGAAGTGGCGTATGTCGGCAACATCGTGAGACATGTACTTTTGGCTGGTTTCGACAACATCAATGCGGTTCCGTACGGCACGCTTCTCTCAGTGCCTAACCCAAACTCGGTCAATTACAATCTGTATCGCCCCTACACGTCTTATGCCGATCTGTTCCGCGTAGACCACAATGGCTTTTCCAATTACAATGCGCTGCAAATCGGTCTCAATCACCAGAGCGCCCGCTATACGTGGCTGATGAATTACTCGTTTTCGAAAGTGCTCGGTGCAGGTACTGCGGGAACGACAATCGATCAGTTAAACATTGCAAACAATTACGGGCCTCTGCAGTTCGATCGGCGGCACATCTTCAACGCCGCTTATTCTTTCCAGCTCGGCGATCCGATTCACAACAGCAAACTCCTGGGCGGAGCCGTGAACGGCTGGCAGGTGTCCGGAGTTTTGCAACTGCAAAGCGGCGTCGCGCTGCAGATGAATTCCGGCGGTGGCAACTTTTCTATGACTCTGCCTTCCGGAGTGACGTCAAAGAACATCACGGGAACCAACTCAGTTCCCGCAATGCCGGTTCTCACTTGCGATCCCCGATCGAATCTCGGCGATCATCAATATCTGAACCCGAGTTGCTTCTCCTTACCGACTGCCGGCCATAACGGGCCCATCATCCAACCGGAAGCATTCGGCCCCTGGTTCTTCAACTCGGATCTGTCGCTGTTCAAGACATTCAACTTCGGCGAGCATCAGCGGCTGCAGTTCCGGGCAGAAGCGTTCAATTTCCTGAATCACGCCAATTACACGTTCGGATCCGACGCGAATCTGAACCTCACATTCGGCGCCGATGGCAAGGTGAACAATCCGTTCTTCGGAACGGCGACCAACAAGATCGGGCACAGGATTGTCCAGCTTGCCGTCAAATACTACTTTTGACCGATAGTCACACGGAGTAAAGGCGATACCGTATCCACCCGGGAGGCCTTTGCTCCGTATTAAAATTGACTCGTCTATGTGGCGTTTACTGTTCGCGTTCTGGCTGGCGCCCTTTGGCATGGTTGCCCAGCAGGATACACAGCAACTGCTGCACCGAGCTCTCGAACTTCACCAGGCCGGCGATGTGCGCAGCGCCATCCCTTTATATGAGGCATACATTAAGTCCGGTCCGTCTTCTCTCGATGCGTACACGAATTACGGTGCGGCACTCGCGCACGAGGGGCAGTATGCCAAAGCGATCGAACAGTACAAGAAGGCGCTGGCGCTGAACCCGGCCCACCCGCCTGCGCTGATGAATCTGGCGCTTGCACACTATAAGACCGGACACGCCTTTGAGGCTCGCAGCGAATTGAATGCAGTGCGGCCTCTGATACCCGGGAACATGCAGGTGACGCTTTTACTGGCCGATTGCAATATACAGCTTGGAGATTACGCACAGGCTGTTGAACTTCTCGAACCGCTCGACGTCTCCGGAGCGGATCCCATGCTCAGTTACCTGCTGGGAACCGCCCTGATCCGGAGCAATCAGAACGAGCGTGGCAGCAAGGTACTGGATCGAATCATGAGAAGCGGCGATTCCGCTCAGGCCCGCTTTCTGTTGGGGACGGCAAAGATGCAGGCGAAGGACTATGCCGGCGCCGCCACCGATTTGGCGAAAGCCGTGGAACTGCAGCCGGATCTGCCAGAGGTTCATGCGTACCTCGGACTTGCTTTGCTCGATACCGGTGAAACCGATCAGGCCGAGAAAGCCTATCGTCGCGAACTGGAGATTAATCCGAACAGCTTCCTGGCGACGCTGCAGTTGGGAGTTCTGGAAAAGCAGCGCCAAAAGTTCGAGGCCGCGCGTTCCCTGTTTGAGAAGGCCCTGGCGTTGCGGCCCGCGGATCCTGGAGTACGTTACCAGATGGCTACCGTGGATCTCGCCTCCGGCAAACCGGAAGACGCGAGGCTGCTGCTGGAGAGACTGGTTCATGAGACCCCGGACTTTCGTGAAGCTCACGTCACGTTGTCGGCCGTGTACTACCGGCTCAAGCGTAAGGAAGACGGAGACCGCGAACGCAACATCGTTCGCAGCCTGGCCGCGGCTACCCCGGCGACGGGCGTGCAATGATCCTGCCACAAGTGCTTCTGCAGTCGCTCGTTTTCATGAACGCACGCGATTGTGGAGGATGTCATCCCCGCCAGGCCCAAACACAGCGCGACACTCCGATGGCTCACGCGCTGATACCTGCTGCCGATTCGAAGTTCCTTCAACTGCACCCGGATCTTCCCTTCTCTGCCGGCGGCGTCAAATACCGGATCCAGGTTGCCGCCAGCGCAGCGACTTTCTCGGTAGTCAGCGGCAGGTCTTCATTCAGCGTCCCGCACGTGTGGGCATTCGGGAACGGGATCACCGGACAAACTTACCTGTTTCAGCGGAATGCATCCTGGTACGAAGCTGCCGTCAGCTTCTATCCCGCGCTTCAGGGCCTCGACTGGACACCGGGCCACTCCACGCGACCGCATACGGACCTCGAAGAGGCAGTCGGCAGAAGGCTCGATAACGTGGAGGTTCGCCGTTGCTTTGGGTGCCACTCGACGGGTGCGAAATGGGATCCTTCAGGGCGCCTCGAGTCGATAGAACCCGGCGTCAGGTGCGAAGCATGCCATCGCAACGCTGAGGCCCACCGGTCCACAAGATCCCCGATGGCCAGATTAGGTGGGCTCGGACCCGAAGACCTTTCCGCTGTGTGCAATGACTGCCATCCGAGCTGGGCTGAAGTCGCTGCGAACGGTCCACGCGGCGTTCCCAATGTAAGACATCAGTTTTATCGGCTGATCGAAAGCCGTTGCTACGATGCGCTGGACAAGCGGATTTCGTGCACGGTTTGCCACGAGCCCCACTCGCATACCGTCAGGCCTGCAGCATTCTATGACTCGAAGTGCCAGTCCTGTCATGCCGCAGGCAAAATCTGTCCCGTTGCGAAGAGCGACTGCGTCACTTGTCACATGCCAAAGACAGAGATGCCGGGTCTGCATTTTGCGTTCACTGATCACCGCATCCGCATCGCCCGGCCCGGCCAGTCATACCCCGATTGAAAATGGTTTCCCGCAGACGCTTCCTCCTCTCCGGTGCCGCCAGCGTTCTCACCCGGGCATCACATCTAAGTTCCGCCGCAGTTCCCGCGCCGCTGTTTGAGGAAGTTCCGGCGTCCGTGAGTGGAATCACGTGGGTTCACGAAAATGCACTCTCGGATGCCCGCTATATGCCGGAGGCCTTCGGTCCCGGTTGTGCGTTTCTCGACTACGACAACGATGGCTGGATGGATATCTACCTGGTGAACAGCGGACCCAGCGACTTCTGGCAACCTTCCAGACCGGTTCGCAATGCGCTCTATCGGAATAACCGCGACGGCACATTCACCGACGTGACGGAACGGGCCGGGGTCACCGGGGGAAACTTCGGCATGGGCGTGGCGGTTGGCGACTATAACAACGACGGCTACCCGGACATGCTGGTCACCGGTGTGGGGCGGGCCATTCTGTACCGCAATAACGGCGACGGCACATTCACAGATGTAACCTCCAGGGCCGGACTGGATATCACTGCCTGGAGCACCAGCGCGGTCTGGTTCGATTACGACAACGACGGTAAACTGGACCTCTTCGTCGGCTGCTACGGGGAATACGGCCCATCGGCCCGGAAGCCCTGCTTCAATCCACAGTTCCGCCGCAATTACTTCTGCGATCCGCGAACACTGAAATCAGTCCCGAGTCTGCTGTTTCACAACAACGGTGATGGCACGTTTTCCGAAGTGGGCCGGCGAACTGAAATCGGCAAGTCAGCGGGAAAGGCACTCGGAGTGGTGGCGACGGATATTAATCGCGATGGCCGCATGGACCTGTTCGTTTCCAACGACACCACCCAGAATCATTTGTTTGTAAACCGCTCCGACTGGGATGAGATCGGCCTCTCGGCCGGCGTTGGCTTCAGCGACAGTGGCCAGCCAAGATCCGGCATGGGCGTAGACAGCGTTGATATCAATAGCGACGGATGGGAGGATCTTTTTGTCGCCAACATCGATCAGGAAATGTTCTCG
>JAUZEU010000818.1 GCA_030838885.1 Bryobacterales bacterium
TATGTTCGTTATCGTACCTGGCTATGAATTTTGCCCCCACCGTGGTTCGCTGAGATCCTCTTTATATTTTCTTTGGCTCTTCCCGACTTGCAGTGATAGTATTGCCTTCACCGAGAGGGGTTTTCCACGTGAGAAACAATTTAACAAAAGGTGTCATCCTGTGCCTCGCCGCGTTTGTACCGCTTACACCTGTGCTGGCACAAAGCGACCGCGGCACCATCACCGGAACGGTGAGTGATCCGGCTGGGGCAGTGGTGCCAAATGCAGCCATAACGGCTACAAATTCGGACACTCAGGCCAGGTTCGAAACCACTTCAACCTCTACCGGAAACTACACGCTGGTCCAGCTACCTGCCGGCGTCTACGATCTGGAGACAGTTTCGCCCGGCTTTTCGAAGGCCATCCAGAAGGGAATTCGCGTACAGGTCGCAGCGATTGAACGCATCGACGTCAAATTGCAGATTAGTTCCTCCTCTGATTCCGTCACCGTGGTGGCAGACGCACCTTTATTGAAAACGGAGAGTGGCGAACAAAGCAGCAACATCACCACAGAGAAGATTCTGGCGCTTCCGCTGTATGGCGGTAACGGCCGAAACAGTGGCGGCGGATTTCGCAGCCCGTATGCGTTTCTAACCACCATGGCAAGCGCCACCATCGTGCCCTCCGGTGGGAACAACAGTATCCGTGTGAACGGCTTGCAGAATGACACCTACAGCACACGCATTGAAGGCCAAGAAGCGACAAACACACAGCAGCCGAATGCCTCGCATATCAATCCTGGTGTCGAGGCGATTGAGGAGGTCACGCTCCAGACAAGCAATTTTGCCGCTGAATACGGCGAGATCGGCGGCGGGCTTATCAACTTCACCGCGAAATCCGGTACCAATCGGTTTCATGGCTCTGCCTTCGAGTACCTTCGCAATGAATTTCTGAATGCGGGTCAGCCGTTCACCGACAACGGCAACGGACAGCACGTGCGTGCCCGGACCCGGAGCAACGACTACGGTTTCAGCATTGGAGGCCCGGTCTGGATCCCGAAGGTCTACAACGGCCATAACAGGACGTTTTTCAACTTCAATCTTGAGGCGGCCCCTGGTACCTCAACAGCATCCAGTTTGATCACCGTCCCTTCCGCGGCGTTCCGGAATGGTGATTTTAGTTCGGTCCTGACCAATAAGAGCCTTGGCGCGGACGTGGAAGGCCGCACGATACGTGAAAACACGATTTACGATCCGAGCACCAATCACACTGTGGGAGGCGTGGTTTCGCGTGATCCCTTTCCAGGAAACATCATTCCGCCAAGCCGCTTCGATCCGGTCGCTGTAAAGATCCAGAACCTGATTCCGTTGGCAACCGCGGCGGGCAACCAGAATAACTTCCAGCAGAACTTCAGCGGGAAAACAGGCGCAAAGTTATTCACCACTAAGGTGGACCATAACCTGAGCGCCAACAGCAAACTGGCCTTCTACTATTCGCACAGAATCAGTAACGGCTGGACCCAGCCGGATGATCTCCCCATCCCAATCACCGCGGTGCGCAGAGGCACCAACAACAACCCCACGGTGCGCCTGAATTATTACCAGAATCTTCGGCCAACCCTCATTCTGAATGTCGGTATCGGCTTTATCCGGAACCTGAATCCAGACCCCGCGCTGGACGGCGTTCTGGAGTACGATGCGCCGGGCAAGCTCGGTTTCGTCGGCGGTGCCACGACATACTTCACGGGCAAAGCCGCTGTTGGCTTCCCTCGCATTACCGGCATTAGCGGCGGCCTTGGCGGTGCGCCGAACCTGGGCCCTGTGAACGCCAACATCTACAATTCGCAAAAGCCGAGCGCCGTCGCCAATCTCACCTGGGTGAAGAACAACCACACGTTTAAGTTCGGCGGAGAGTGGCGGAAAGACGCGCACACAGACCGCAATGTCCGCGGCAGCCAGGGAATCCTGAACTTCAACACCCAACAGACTGCTCTTCCGTCAAACCAGAGCCTGAGCGGCGGCAATGTTGGCTTCGCTTATGCAAGCTTTCTGCTGGGCCTCGCCGACAGCGGGACGGTGTCAACCGCCCAGGATCCACAGTTCCTGAAGACCTCCTGGGGTGCATTCGCCCAGGATAGCTGGAAAGTGACTTCACGCCTAACTCTGGAACTCGGCGTCCGCTATGACTTCCAGAGCGGCCTGCGAGAACTCTGGGACCGGCTTGGCTCCTTTGACCCCCGCGTGCCTAATCCTTCAGCCGGCGGACTCCCCGGCGGAATGGCGTACGCAGGCTACGGTACAGGCCGCTGCAATTGCCAGTTTGCTCCCGGCTATCGCTATGGATTCCAGCCCCGGCTGGGTTTCGCGTACCGCTTCGGTGATAAAACGGTGATTCGTGGCGGATGGGGTATTGCCTATGGCCAGACTGCGAATTTCAACTACATCAGCAATGTTCCCATTGTGGGAGTTGGATTCAATCAGCTCTCCTTCAACCGCCCTTCCTTTGGGGAACCCGCGTTTACACTCCAGGGCGGCTTGCCGTACAATCCCGCCAGTCTCAATGCGGTCTCATTGAACCCGGGGATCCGTCCCAACCCTGGCCAGGTAGACGCTCCCCCGTACTGGCTTGACCCGAACGGCGGCAGGCCGCCCCGTATCAATCAGTGGAGCATCGGAGTACAGCGCGAGATCACGAACAATCTGGTTATCGAAGCCAGTTACGTTGGCAACCGCGCCGCCTGGCTACAGGCGACGGCGCTCAACGATTTGAATGCCGTGACACCGGAAAGCCTGAAGGCGAAAGGGATTGATTTCACAAACGCCACCGACAGAGCGCTGCTCACCAACCAACTTGGTTCATCGGCAGTTCAGGCGAGAGGCTTCAAAGCGCCCTACGCTGGCTTCCCGATGACGCAAAGTCTGCTGCAGGCCCTGAAACCTTATCCGCAATTCAGTTCTATACCGGTCCGGTGGTCACCGCTCGGGGACAGCTGGTATGACTCTCTCCAGACAAAGGTCACCAAGCGCTATTCGCATGGTCTCGATGTGAGCGGCGGCTTCACATGGCAGAAAGAACTCTCGCTGGGTGCGGACCCCGGAGCCACCGGTACCGTTAACGACGTCTTCAACCGGCAAAATCAAAAATCCATTTCGCCACAATCCACGCCCTTTGTTTTGGTGATTGCAGCAAACTATCAGACGCCAGCATGGGGATCGTCGCGGCTGATGAGACTGGCTACCGGGGGCTGGACAATCGGTACCGTGCTGCGTTATCAAAGCGCCCTGCCCATCGCGGTCCCGTTAGCTCAGAACAGCCTCGGCACGCAGTTGGGTCGCGGCACGCTTTCCAATCGGGTAGCCGGGCAGCCGCTCTTTTTGAATGATCCAAACTGCCGGTGCTACGATCCCAGCAAAGACCTTATTTTGAATCCGAAAGCATGGTCTGATCCTGCACCCGGACAGTGGGGAGTATCTTCTGCTTACTACAACGACTATCGTGGCTTCCGCCGGCCGAGTGAACAGATTGTTTTCGGCAGGACCTTCCGACTCCATGAGTCGATTGCCGTCGAAGTGCAGGCGATGTTCTTCAATGCTTTGAACCGGACGTACCTGAACGTTCCGGATTCCACGAATGCCCTCGCAACAAAAACGAACGGCTCCGATGGAACTCTCACCGGTGGTTTCGGTCGTATCAACACCGGCACCACTGCATTTGGGCCGCGCGATGGAGTGCTCAATATGCGGGTGCACTTCTAAGAAGGGGAATCCGGCGTGGCGTGCTGATGACTTGCTCTCGTGGTAATGCACGCCACGCTACAGCCCGTTCTCGTACTAATGATGGCGTCGCCGGCGGCTGAAACTTTCACTGCGAAACGAGCAGTATTCACGTTAGTTGATGCTAACCCAACAGGAATACTGCCGTCTGCGCCAGCAGATTGGGCATCTTCGTGACCCGCGTGGATCCCGAAAGAAAATACCGTTTCTCAATCGGGAAACCACTGGACCGGCAGAGATCCTCGAAGTCATTAATGCTCAGAAAATGAATATTGGGCGAGTTGTACCAGTCATACGGGAACAACTTCGTCTTGGGCGCCTGACCGGTAAAGAGCATAGCTCTGCGAACGCTCCAGTGGCCAAAATTCGGAAACGACACAATCGCCCGCCGACCCACCCGCAGCATCTCCTGCAGCACATGCAGCGGACTCCGCGTCTCCTGGAGTGTCTGGCTCAGAATCACATAATCGAAGGCCTTATCCGGATAGTCCGCCAGCCCTTCATCAATGTCGCCCTGATAGGCGGACACGCCACGCGCAATCGCCTTCCGGACCTGCGCCGCGGAAATCTCCACGCCGCGCGCCATCACCTTCTTGTTTTCCAGCAGCCACGCCAGGAGCTCACCCTCGCCGCAACCCAGATCCAGCACACGGCTGCCGGGCTGAATGATCTGGCCGATTACGCTGAAATCCGGGCGTTCCGCCAGCGTTATCCTGTTCGGGACCGGAGTCATAACGGGCGCTGCCATTATGCCGCCTTTGCCAGCCGCGTTGTGCTGGCCAGAAAGCCCTTCACGATTTCGGTCTGTTCCGCAATGTCCACCAAAAACGCATCGTGCCCGTAATTCGACTGGAGATCGCAGTACGCGACATCGCCGTTCACCCGCCGCAGCACGCGCACAATCTCCTGGGACTGATAACTCGGGTACAGCCAGTCTGACGTAAAGCTGATCACCAGAAAGCGCGTATCCACCGTGCGGAACGCATCCATCAGCGTACCGGTGCCGTTCGTCAGGTCGAAGTAATCTTCCGCCTTCGTGATGTACAGATAAGAGTTCGCGTCGAAGCGGGAAACGAACTGGTTGCCGCGATACCGCAGGTAACTCTCCACCTCGAAATCCACGCCGAAATCGAAGCCGAACTTCTCTTTTTCACGCAGGCGGCGGCCGAACTTCTCGCGCATCGATTCGTCGCTCATGTAGGTGATGTGGCCTACCATGCGGGCGACCGAAAGACCGCGTGCAGGCGGCTTCTTGTCATAATAATCGCCCTCAGACCAGTCAGGGTCCGCCATGATCGCCTGCCGCCCCACTTCGTTGAAAGCGATCTGTTGCGCGCTGTGGCGCCAGGTGGTTGCGATCGGGATCGTGGAAAGCACCCGGTCCGGATAGCTGACGGCCCATTCCAGAGCCTGCATCCCGCCCATGGAACCACCCGCCACGCAGAGCAGACGGCCAATTCCCAGCGAGTCGATCAGCATACGTTGCAACCGCACCATATCGCGGATCGTGATCACTGGAAACGTAAGTGCATACGGTAATCCAGTGGCGGGATTATTGGAACCAGGACCAGTAGTTCCCTGGCAGCCGCCCAGTACGTTGGAACAGATCACGAAATAGCGGTCCGTATCGAAAGCCTTGCCTGGGCCGATCATGTTGTCCCACCAGCCAGGCTTGCCCGTTTCGTGGCTGATACCAGCGGCATGGGCATCGCCAGTGAAAGCGTGCGTCACCAGAATGGCGTTCCCGCAGTCCGCGCTGAGGCTCCCGTAGGTTTCATACGCGATCTCAACTGGCGCGAGCGTGGCGCCGGAATCCAGCGCGATACTGTCGAATCGCGCGACCTTTGTATCAACTACCATTCGGTTTTACCTCATGGTAACAGGATGAAAAGATTACTCTGGAGTTTGCGCCTGTTCCCATCTTCGCTATTTGTTCTGTCTTTGCTGGTCCCGGTGGTGGTCTCCGGCGCGCCGGGCGATTTCGCGTATCGCGAGGCACTCCCCGGCTATCACTACCAGTTTCCACGGGATCACTTCGAACACGAAGACTTCCGCACGGAATGGTGGTATTACACAGGTAACGTGACGGATGAGAGGGGTAAACGGTTCGGCTTTGAACTGGTTTTCTTCCGTCAGGGGGAGCGCCCGGGCGCCAAACCCGCGACCAGGTCGGTGTGGTCGGTGGACAATCTCTACCTGGCGCACGCTGCTTTGACGGATGTGAGCGGCAATCGCTTCCTGTATGAGGAGCGTCTGAATCGGCAGGGCCCGGGAGTGGCCGGGGCGAGTTTCGACAAACATCGAATCTGGAACGGGAATTGGTCTTCCCAATGGAACGGCGAAACCCAAACACTGGACGCCATTACGGGGGAGTTCCGCTTTCACCTCCAGCTTGATCCCGAAAAGCCCTTCGTGATCCAGGGCGAGAACGGCATCAGCCAGAAGGCCGAAGGGAAAGGCAGGGCCTCGCATTACGTCTCATTCACCCGGTTACGCGTCACGGGTTCGCTTCAGACCGCTGAAAAGGCCCATCGGGTGCAAGGGACCGCGTGGATGGATCATGAATGGTTCAGTGAGCAACTCGGCGTCGACCAGGTCGGCTGGGACTGGTTCAGCGTGCAGTTAAACAACAAAACTGAACTGATGCTGTTTGAACTGCGCCGCAAAGATGGAACGATTGATCCGTATTCTTCGGGCACGTTTGTCGACGCCGAAGGGAGAGCGCATCATCTGCGCCGATCGGATTTCTCGCTGCAGCCGGTTGCGAAATGGCAAAAGTACCCCGTCGAGTGGAGGATTGAAATACCTTCACTGAACCTCGACCTCAACTGCAAAGCAGTTCTGCCGAATCAGGAACTGAAGGCCAAAGCCGGCGGGCCGAGCTACTGGGAAGGCGCCGTCGATTTCACCGGCACCCAGACCGGCGTCGGTTATTTGGAAATGACGGGTTACGAAGGAGCGGTCAGGCTGAAATGAACATCGCGCTTCTGAAACGGATAGCGCCCTGGTTGGGCCTCCTGCTCGCCGCCGCCCTGCTTTATGACGGTTATATCTTCTATTCGAGGTGGAGCGAGAAGCGGGACGTGGAACGCCAGCGCGCCGAACACGAATCGGCCATGGCGAAAAAGACCCTGAGCATGCTGGGCGGAGGCGGACTCAAAATCAACTCGTTCTACGCAACACCGGGCGCTGTTCGAAAAGGTTCTCCCGCCAATATCTGCTACGGAGTGATGGGCGCGAAAACCCTTCGTATCGACCCTCCCGTTGAGCAGGTCTGGCCCGCGCTAAACCATTGCCTGCAGGTGCGCCCTGAAAAGAATACGGAGTACAAACTGATCGCGGAAGATAGCGCCGGGCACTCAGTCACGGAGAGCTTCGTTCTGCAGGTCGTCCAATAATCACTTCAACTGCGCCGACGACGTAATCACTTCCGCATTCAGATACGGCCGCAGTACTTCCGGTACCACTACGCTGCCGTCCTTCTGCTGGTAGTTCTCGACAATCGCCACCCACGTCCGCCCCACGGCGAGGCCGCTGCCGTTGATCGTATGCACCAGTTCCGCCTTCTTCCCCGCCCTGAAGCGAATATTCGCCCGCCGCGCCTGGAAAGCCTCGAAATTCGAACAGGATGAAATTTCTTTAAACCCGTTCTGCCCTGGCAGCCAGACTTCAATATCGTAAGTCTTTGCGGAACTAAAGCCCATGTCGCCGGTGCAAAGCAGCATGGTCCGAAAATGCAAACCCAGTCGCCGCAGTATGTCTTCCGCGTCTGCGGTCAGACTCTCCAGTTCGGCATAACTGTCTTCCGGTTTGGTGAACTTCACCAGTTCCACCTTTTGAAACTGGTGTTGCCGGATGATGCCGCGCACGTCGCGCCCATAGGAGCCCGCTTCACTCCGGAAGCAAGGCGTATACGCACAAAACTTGACAGGAAGCTTTTCCGCGTCCAGCGTTTCATCCCGGTAGATATTCGTCACGGGCACCTCCGCCGTGGGAATCAGCCAGTAATCCGTATTCTCCAGCTTGAACAGATCTTCCGCGAACTTGGGCAGCTGCCCCGTGCCATAAAGGCTTGCGGAATTCACCACGAAGGGCGGCAGCACTTCCGTATAACCGTGCTCGCGCGAATGCGTATCGAGCATGAAATTGATCAGTGCCCGCTCCAGCCTCGCCCCTAAACCCATGTAGATCGCGAACCGTGCGCCGGTAATTTTAGCAGCCCGGTCGAAATCGAGGATCCCCAACGCCGGCCCCAGATCCCAGTGCGCCTGCGGCTCGAAATCGAACTGCCGCGGTTCTCCAATACTCCTGACCATCACATTATCGTCAGCCGACTTGCCCGCCGGCACCGACTCGTGAGGCACATTCGGAATTCCCGCCAGCATTTCGCGAAACTTCGAATCCACCTCTTCCATCTGTTTCGCGAGTTCGCCGGCCCGGTCTCCCATCTGGCGGGAACGCGTCTGCAATTCATCCGTGTTAGCGCCCTCTTTGCGAAGCTTACCGATGTCCCGCGACAAAGAGTTCTGCTCCGCCTTCAACTGCTCAGACTCCGTAATCGCGGAGCGGCGGCGGATGTCGAGAGCGCGGAATTCTTCCAGCGGCAGCGTTAGACCACGCGTGGACAGGCGTTCGGCAATCGCGTCCAAATGGGCGCGAAACGTCCCCAGATCATGCATATACACGTATGCTAACAGGCGTCCAGCTTGTAGTTTGTTCGGGAGGTGAGGGTTACTCGTCGTCCATTTCGACCGTTACCGGCTCAAGATCTTCGGCGTCGAAGATCTCCCGGCAGTCCAGACACTCTACGTAGTCGATTCCGTCCCGGCGGGCGATAATCGTCGTTTTCTGATGCTCACAGGCGGTTGACATACAAATGCTTGATCACTAAGGCTGAAGCCAACTATTCAAAAATTATAATCCGGCGCACGGCCTTCGCAAGGGTGCATCGCGATATTTATGCAGAAAAATGCATGGCATGACGTCTCAGCGTCAGCGATAGTACCTGTCAGGACATCACCACACTTGCATCAAGTAAAATTCACTCATAGATGCCTTTCCCGATTCATCGCCCCCGACGGCTCAGATCCAGCGAATCCATGCGCCGTCTCGTGCGTGAGACGCGGCTCGACCCCGCCAATTTCGTGCTGCCCCTGTTTGTCTGCCCCGGCGAAGGCGTCCGCCGACCCATCAGCTCCATGCCTCCGCAGGCCCAGATGTCCATTGATGTCACCGTGGCCGAGTGCAGCGAAATCGAAGCACTGGGCATTGGCGGTGTGATGCTTTTCGGTCTGCCTGAATCGAAAGACGAACAGGCCTCCGGAGCTTATGACGATAACGGAATTGTGCAAAGAGCCGTACGCGCCATCAAGCGCGAAGTGCCGGATCTGCTCGTGATCACCGACGTTTGTAATTGCGAATATACCAGCCACGGCCATTGCGGATTAATAGTGAATGGCGACGTGGATAATGACGCTACGCTCGAATGGCTCGCAAAGTCGGCGCTGTCGCACGCGCGGGCCGGAGCCGATGTAGTGGCGCCCTCGGACATGATGGACGGGCGCGTAAGCGCCATTCGCACCGCACTCGATGCAAACGGTTTCACGAACACCCCGATACTCTCCTACGCCGCAAAGTTCGCGTCGGTTTTCTATGGTCCGTTCCGGGAGGCTGCTGAGTCGGCGCCTCAGTTTGGCGATCGCCGCAGCTATCAGATGGACCCCGCCAACGCGCGCGAGGCGATGCGCGAAATCGCACTCGATCTCGAAGAGGGCGCGGACATGATCATGATCAAGCCGGCTATGCCCTATCTCGATCTGATCCGCGAGGCGCGCGACCGGTTCGATGTGCCCATCTCAGCCTACCAGGTGAGTGGCGAGTACTCCATGATCATGGCAGCGGCTGCGAATGGCTGGATCGATCTGGAACGCGCCATGATGGAAAGCCTCACCTCCATCAAGCGCGCAGGCGCGGACTTCATCCTGACGTATTTCGCGAAACCGGCAGCGCAACTGCTCGCGTAATCACCTGGCTGCTACCAACTTCTGCTTGCCGTCCAACGCCGCTTGCAAACCTTTCTCCGCGTGCGCATCGGATGGATACTGCTCGAGCGCGATCCGGAACGCACGCTCCGCTGCGGCGTTCTTGTTATTCTTTAAAGCCACTTGCCCCAGTGCTTCCGCTACAGGACGCGGATAATACGGTGGCTCCGTGTAAGTCAAACGGCGTTCGGCCTTTGAAGCCGCTTCCAGTTGTTTCAGTCCCTTATTGAGATGGCCCTGAGCGATTTCCATGTGCCCGGCCAGTTCCTGCCGCGCCACCTGCAACTCCGCCGGTTCCGGGCGACTCGTCTTGCTGCGAAATTCCGCCAGCGAGCTTTCAAACATCCGCAGCTCCTCCGTCGCCCCAGCCGGATTTCCTTTGTTCACCTGGGCGATAGCCCGTGCCCAGTGCCGCCACGCTTCCTGGCGAGGCTTCTTAAACGCGGGCAAAACGCTTTCGTCCAGAATCGTATCCCACTTGCCGAACTGCATCTGCGTGCGCAGCATCGCAAACCAGCCCTGCGCATACGCGCTCGTCATCAGATCGGCATTCGCGGCCTGACCCGGATTTTCCTTGAATCCAAGCAACTCCTTTGCCGCTTCGACCGCATCGTCATACCGGCCTTCAAAGGAATACGAAGTAGCCAGATAGTGCACATTGTGGCCGTGATGACCGTCCCCGTAAAGTTTGTCCTGCTTCATCCAGCTCCGCTCATTCACCGCAGCAGCAGCGAACGATTTCACCGCATCGTCCCACCTCCCCGTTTGCGAGTAAATGTGGCCGGGCATGTGGACCGCATGAGGGATATTCGGAACAAGCAGCGCATACTTTTCGCAACTCGGCCAGGCATCTTTTGCGAACGGAGAACCCTCAAACCCATGGATCACGTAATGATGAACGCCAGGGTGCTCCGGGGCGCTTACCAGAAGACCGCGCAGGATGGTGACTGCTTCCGTCGTGCCCGCGGCATTCGGCTTCTTATCCAGTGAGGAGAAGCCCCGCATGACCATGAGAGACAAATCCAGTTGCCCTTCCAC
>JAUZEU010000009.1 GCA_030838885.1 Bryobacterales bacterium
TCCCGCGCGCCCTGACCGGATGGCAATTCGTCCACAGCTACCTGCGGCTTTTCGGCTTCAGCCCCGCTGATACTGAGCGCCTTGCCTGGGAGGCGATAGACCGTGTTGGTCTGCGTGAAGCCGCCCCGCGTAAGATTGCCGGCTATAGCAAAGGGATGCGGCAACGCATCAAACTCGCGCAGGCTATTGCCCATCGTCCGAAAGTTCTGGTTCTCGACGAACCGCTCAACGGACTCGACCCGCTCGCCCGCGCCGAAACCATCGCACTCTTTAAAGACCTCGGACACGAAGGCTCTCACGTACTCATCTCCAGCCATATCCTGCACGAGGTCGATCTCATCTCCGACCAGGTAATTATGATGAGCCAGGGCTACGTGGTCGCCGAAGGTCAGATCCGGGGCGTTCGCGACGAAATCTCTGAACAGCCTATGCAGATTCTGATCCGCTGCGACAAGCCCGAACATCTCGCCTCGCAGCTTTTCCATCATGAGCAGGTGGTGGAAGCCAAGGTCCATGCCGACAAAGCCGGCCTGCTGATCCGCACCCGCCACGCCGAAAGCTTTTACAAGCTTCTGAATCACATCGCGCTGAATGGTGTGCAGATCGAATCGGTCGCGCCTGCCGATGATGATGCACAGTCTGTCTACGAATACCTCATCGGCACGGAGGAGAGCACGAAATGATGACCTCGTCGTTAACAATGTGGAAGCGGCAGATTCTCGCTATCATGCGCATCGATCTCGCCAAGACTTTTTTCGCCAAACGAGGCGTCTGGATCTATCTGCTTGCGCTCTGCCCCGCCATCCCCATGGTGGCTCACTGGCTGTTCGGCCGCGGCAACGATCAGCTTGGCGACGACGTTCAGATCTTCGCTGGCATCTTTCAGTTCTTCTACCTGCGCATCGCCATCTTCTTCGGCTGTGTCGGGATCTTCATGAATCTGTTCCGCGGCGAGATGGTTGATAAGAGCCTGCATTACTACTTACTGGCGCCGGTCCGCCGGGAAGTGTTGCTGGCGGGTAAGTTCCTGTCTGGTTTGGTCGCATCCATCGCGATTTTTTGTGGAGCGATCATCATTCAATGGGTCGGCATGTTCATCCACCATCCCGCTGGATTGCTGAACGCCTACATGTTCACAGGCCCGGGCATGTCACATCTCCTGTCATACCTGGTCGCCACGGCTCTCGCCTGCGTTGGATACGGAAGTGTCTTTCTCGCTGCAGGTGTGCTCTTCCGGAATCCGCTGGTCCCTGCGGCGATCATACTCGTTTGGGAAGGCGCGAACGGGATCCTGCCAGCACTGCTGAAAAAACTCAGCGTGATCTACTGGCTGAAGTCGATCTGCCCCATCTCAATCCCCGCGCCAAGGAACAACGGCAATGGCATCATGAACCTGCTCGTCTTCGACATAGATCCGGCGCCGGCCAATATCGCGATCATCAACTTACTCCTGCTCGCTGGTTTTGTCGTCGTATGGGCGGCAATACGAGCCAGGAGAATCGAGATAGGCTATGGCAGCGAATGAAGCAGCGCCTGCACGTTCTCTGGTGACCCGCTGAAT
This sequence comes from Bryobacterales bacterium, assembly GCA_030838885.1. Taxonomy (GTDB): domain Bacteria; phylum Acidobacteriota; class Terriglobia; order Bryobacterales; family Bryobacteraceae; genus BOG-234. Next base: position 1,562 of record JAUZEU010000009.1, read on the forward strand.
ACTTCGGTCGGAGTCTTTCGGTACTTCAGCATCCGCCGATACAGATAATCTTCCAGTGTGGAGTTGATCCCCCAGCCCGCCAGGTAACTCAGCTTCAGGTCCCCGTCCGTGTTGATCTCCGCGTCTTTCACGTAAGGAGCCAAATCCGCCGCGCTGCCGGTGTAAGTGGAAAACAGATCGAAAAGGTTCATCACGCCGATGTCGCGCAGTGACTGTCTTACGGTCTCATGCCCGGGCAATGAGTAGCGCTGTTGAACCGTGTCGAGGTTGATTTTCAGTGGACCCATTTGCCCCATGAACACCATGTCATAACCCTGGCCCTCGCGCAGGTTCGCCCACACTGAGCCATACGGAAAGGCATCGAAGAATGTCTTCAGCTCACTCTGAATCGTGGGCTCGTCCGTCTCATAAAGAGGCACATACAGAGAAAAGTAACCACCCGGATTCAGGTGCTGCTTCACCTGCTCGAAGTATTCCCTGGAATACAACGCCGCCGTCCCTTTGACGAACACATCCAGAGGATCGGAAGCGATGATGTCGAACTTATCTGTTGTAGTGAATAAATAGTGGCGCGCATCATCAAACACAATGTGCGTCTTCGGATTCAGGGCGACCCGATAGTCCTGATCGCCAAAGTATTTAGTCGAAGCAGGCGGAATCACCGGCTCGATCTCACAGACCGTGATCTTCTCGATGCCTGGATACCTCGTGAACGTTCCGGCCGAAACACCGGCCCCGAAACCGATGCCCAACACGGTTTTGGGGTTGGGATGCAGCAGGGCGGGGAGGTGCCCGACCATCCGTTGCAGCTTCATGTCGAAGATTTCTGTGGTCGCCTCTACGTGTCCGTTCACGTTGACGTAGATGGTGCCGTTATTCCAGCGCGAGATGGCCACCGATGAGTTCCGGCCTTCCTTCGTATAGAGGATGGTTGAGTTACCCTTATTCAGCGCCATGCGACGACCGTATGCGATCAGGTCGCCGGGGATGGGATCGATGTTCCAGGTGAGAAAGCCGCCGACGAGCACACAGGCGGCAACGGCCAGGTACGATCCAGCCGACTTGTTCATCACCGGGATGATTGCCACCAATCCACTGAGTACCGCGACCACCAGGAGCACCTGCTCGGTCTGTTGCGATCCGATGCCTGGGATCAGGACAAGGCTCACCAGCAGCGCACCCACAATTCCACCGAGGGTATTCGCAGCGTACACTCCACCGGCAGCGCGCCCCGGATCTTCGCCAGGCCGTGCAACCGCAGCGCAGGCTAAGGGGAAGCTCGCTCCCCAGAACAACGTAGCCGGAAGGATCGCCCAGATGCAGCGTTTCAGATCCAGCTGGTACATGTGCCACGGGTTGTTTGTGAGCAGGAGATCATCCTGCCAGTAAGGCAGAGCGTTCACGATAGCGTAGGCAGTCCATGCCATGCCGAGCGCGAGCAGGATCTGGCACCAGCCCAGCGCAGCCTGCGGCCTGATCTTCTTCAGAAGCGCCGAGCCAGCCGCACTCCCGATCGCGAGCCCGGCAAGGAAGACCGCCAGGATGATCGAGAACACGTAGACTGTTGCCAGCAGCAGCATGCCCAACAGGCGGGTCCAGACGACTTCCGCCCCGAGCGCCGTAGCGCCTGAGAGAGCGATGGTCAGATAGACCGGCCAATTGCCGCCGCCCGTAACCGGTGCCGTCTCTTCATTGGGTAGTTCCGGAGCAGACATCGAGCCGGCCATCAGGTAGCTGACCGCCGCCACAACCAGATTGATAGCCATCGCGACATAAATCGCCGTCGCCATGTTGTACACACGAAGCAGATAGAAGCCGGCAAGCAAGCAGCCGAAAACTGCGCCGAGAGTATTGGCACCGTACAGATAGCCCCACCAGGCCACGCCCTCCCGCGTGCCCTTGATCCACCGGACAATAGCCGGCAAAGAGGCGCCCATCAGGATCGTCGGCGCCAGCATGCAAACCGCTGCCAGCAGTCCCCGCAGCAACATGCCGGGAAGACCGCTTTCTGCCCCGACGACGTACACACGGCTCAGATACGGCAGGCCCAACTGGACGAGGAAAGCGCAAATCGCGATACCGGCTTCCAGCCCGGCATACACTTTCAGCGGATGCTGCGTCCACTTCCGGCGCGGCAACCACAAACTTCCAATGCACAGGCCGCCCATGTAGGTGGCGAGCAGGACGCCCAGCGAAACCGAAGTCGAACCAATGGCCAACTGCAGGCTCTGGTACCAGACAACTTCATAGATCAGAGCGGAACAGCCGCTGGCGGCGAACAGGATCAGTAACAGTGGCAACCGTGTAGCGTAACACGCCAGAACCGCCTCCGACTGTAAACAATCATCAACTAAATGAGGTCGGCAAAGCTCTTGCGCAGCTTGTAGAACCACGCATGTCCCAGAACGAATACGAGGATGCCGGCCAGCGCCAGCCAGCCAAGCGAGACCCAGTCCGGCGCCCGCGCTTCCAGGAGTGTAGCGCGATAGGAATGCACGAGCACGTAGATGGGGTTCATGCGGATCAGGCCGGCCGCGACTTTGGGAAGCTGACTCTCGGGGTAGAAGATCGGGGTCATGAACATGAGCACGGTCAGCAGATAGCCGATCACCTGGCCGAGATCGCGCGCAAACACGCCCAGGGCGGCCAGAAACCAGGAGATTCCAGCTGTAAACAGCACTTGCGGGATGATTATCAGCGGCAGATAGAGCACGGTCAGGGGAACGCGGCCCCGGATGAGCAGCAGCGCCAGTGCGAACAGAATCAGCCCGAAGAACTCGGTCACCAGGCCTGAAACCACCACGTTGACGGGCAGAGTCTCCACCGGGAACACCAGCTTTTTGATGAAATTCCGGTGATCCAGCAGCACGAACGGCGCCCGACCCGCCGCCTCGCTGAACGCCAGCCAGGGCAGCATGCCTGCCAGAAAGTACAGGGCGAAACTGGTGCGGCTGGAATCCCCTCCGAACTTCGTATCCATCACGATGCCGAACACAAAGAAGTAAGTCAGCATCAGCAGAAGCGGGTTTAGAATCGCCCAGAACGCCCCTCCGAAAGAGCCGGTGTAGCGGCTGAGCACGTCGCGGCGTACCAGAGTCCGGATCAGACTCCTGTTCCGCCAGATGGTCTGGAACGGAAGCGTCAAAGCGCGGCAGAGGCTGCGCCAAGTACGTCTCAGCCGAACGGACCGGCGGTCGGTGATCTGCCACCGGCGCAGTCTTACTGAACCATCCTCGCTCACCACGACGGTGATCAGCAGGAAGGGCCAGCCCTGTTCATAGAACCAGGCCACGTGCTCCTGCATGGCCGACACATAGATGCTGTACTCGCCAGGCTCCGGCGGCGTGGCGATTTTCATCCGGAAAGGTTGCACTGCGCCCGGAGCAAGGTCGACCGGAGTGCGCTCACCATCCACGACGAGAGTGCCTGTCGGGTCGTCAAAGAGATGGTAGCCGGCGGCCCAGCCTTCGGCGGTTGACCAGGCGGCGCCCGACTGATTCTCGATTTCACCACGCACCGACAGCGTGGCGCCTTCCAGTGACACCTGGGGATTCAGGAACCCGATTTCAGGCATAAAGCCAGTCAGGCCAGCGGTTCTTAATCGGACCCGCC
>JAUZEU010000676.1 GCA_030838885.1 Bryobacterales bacterium
ACGGATTATGGATTAGCCAGATCGCCCGCAACCTGACCGATGCCGAAGACGGTCTGCTGCACGGAAAGCTCTACCTGATCCATGACCGAGCCGCTGTTCACGGAGGACTTTCTCACCGACGCGGGCATGGGATCTGTTCGGCTTCCGCCCCGGTCGCCCAACCTGAACAGCTACGCGGAACGCTTCGTGAGAAGCATCAAGAACTTGGTTCTGGAACGGATAACTCTGTTTGGCGATTCTTCTTTGGAACAGTTCGGGAATTTGTCGTCTAATACCACACGGAACGAAACCCCCGGGGCATCGGAAACGTCCTCATTGTTCCTGATCGCCGTCTCACCTCCGCCGACGGACCGATTGCCTGCCGAAGCCGTCGCGGCGGATTGCTAAACTTTTGTCACCGGGCAGCTTGGAACCTGGAGCTATTTCGGATTTCCGGACATTACAGGGTCGCACTCCACTCGTCATGCCCCGCGATTAAAACCTAAATTTCAGTCCCAACTGCAGATTCCGTTGATTAAATTTTGAAGTAATTAACCCAAACGTGCCAGACAGCGGATCTGTCCCCGGATTATTCAAAATCGGGTGGTTAGGAAGGTTGAACGATTCGATGCGAACTTGTGCGCTCAGGCGCTCCCGCACCTTCAGATCCTTAAACAACGCAAGGTCTAGATTCTGAAATCCAGGGCCGCGAATCAGGCCCAGTCCGGCGTTGCCGAACGTTCCTGGTGCAGGACGCGTGAAGGCAGCGGTATTGAACCACCGTGAGCCGATTCCTTGACTATCCACGGCGGTGCTGCCGGAAACGTTGTAAGGCTGCGGTCCTGCACCAACCCCAACTCCCGCCACATCGACCGTGGTCACAACTGATAACGGGGCGCCGGACCGTCTGAAGTAGACGCCCGACAATTGCCAGCCGCCCACAGCGGTCCGTATCAGCCCTGTGCTCCGCCGAAAAATAGGCAGTTCATAGATGAAGTTCGCATTCAGAACATGCTTACGATCCAGTTCGTCCAGTGCCCGCACGAACTTCGTCGGGTCATAAGCCTGCGAGGGGCTAAGCAGATTCATCAAATCGCTGAGACTTTTTGAGAACGTGTAAGCCAGACCGAAGCTCAGTCCGGAATGGAAGCGCTTGTCAATTGTCACCTGCAGGGAGTTGTAATCCACTCTTCCGTCGCGCGTGGTCCAGTTAATGGTTCCCAAACCCGCAAAGGGGCGCAGGGCGGCCTGGCTGATACCAGGGTTTCGTTGCAGCGTCCCGGCGGACAGATTGTTCAGGCTGCTGGTGCGTTCCTGATTCACGGCTGTCTTACCTACATAAGAGACGTCGAGAACGATGGAAGACGGTAATTCATGCTGGATCGAGACACTATAGCTGTAAGCGGTAGGAATCCTGGCGTCCTTCGACATGGCGACGAAATTATACGGATATGTCTTTGCATTCCCGCCCGGGTCATCCAGAAAGCCGTTCTGTACGGAAACCTCGATCTGGTTTGGCGCATTCCGGAGCAATGCATTCTGGTTCTGCATCTGACGATGGTGGAAGATGCCCGCGCCAGTACGAATCACGGTCTTGTTTCCAGGGCGGTAAGCCACGCCGAACCGAGGTGCAAAAGCATTCTGATAGTAGTTGACAAGCCCGCGAGGAAGATAGTGGAAAAGACGGTCCACTCCGGGGACGGTGGCTCCGTAGGCACGCCCCTTCGCCGAGTCGGGAAAGCCGGTGCCAGGCAGAACGATGCCATTGTAAGGATCACCTGAAAGCAGGAACCCACCCGCCGGATCCACCACCGCAGCATTCTTTGGATTGAAAAAGGCCGGATCGAAATTGGCAATGTCGTTCCACTTGGCGTACCATGGCTGGAAGTTCGAATAGCGCACGCCAATCTCGAATGTCAGATTGGAGGTTGCCTTCCACGTATCCTGCGCGTATACTTCCAGCCCGCGGCTTCGCAGCAGCGTGTAAGCGGCCGGCCCGCGCTCAATGTAGTTGTCAAAATTGCCCAGCGCCAGATTGGCGACCGCGACGCCTGAGCTTCGCGGATTGCCCGTGTCGAGAAATGAGATAACACCGTTCTGAATGCCGATCTGATCATTATTGTTCTGCTGTGCGTACTCTAGCGAAACACCGAATTTGAGCGAATGCGCGGAATTCTTAATCCAGGTGAAATTGTCATTCAGCGCAAAGATCGGACCGCTGGACGAAGTGGGTCGGGTGGAGCCATCCACTGTCGCGAAACCCGTAATGGACACCTGCGGGATTCGGTCCGGAATTCGCTTCTGGCCGGCAACGATATACGGAAAATTGATCCCGTACTGGCTTCTGAGATACAGCGGCTGTCCGTCCTGCGGGAAGATGCCGATGCGAACCACATCGTTAGCGCCGCTGATGCTGAACTCGTTCACCTTGGTGGGGGAAAGCGTGCTCGTCAGTCCGATCATACCGGTCATATTCGGCCGGTCCCAACGGCTGTTCGAACGATCGAGCGGTCCTGTCGGCGCGAAGGGATCGTCCTCGTGATAAGTGAAGTGCGTGCCGCTGAAATTGAGCCGTGTTTTCTGGTTCAGGTAGTAATCGACGCGAATCGAATCTTTTCTGCTGTCTCGCGGGTTAGGCCTTGTCTGGATCCAGTTGTCGGTACCTTGCAGGAAACCCGTCACGGGCAGCGGGTAAGACTTCAGGATTCCCACTCCGTTGGGACTCAATCGTGTCGGGGGGATAATGTTTCCGGGAAACGGGGCGCTGCTGAGAGGGTCGTTGACCAACCGGGTCCGGCCAAAGAAAGTATTAGTGGGTGAGAGCAGTTCGCTGAAGTCGCCACGCTGCATCGCGGCCGTGGGTACGGTCGCGGTGCCAGTCTTTTCCTGTCGGAAGATCAGCCACTCCTGTGAAGCGAAGAAAAACAGCTTATCGCGCGTCGATGGCAGCACTTTAGGTAAGTAGATAGGGCCTCCAACGGCATAGCCTGGCTGATTGAAGCGGAACGGAGCGGGCCTTCTGTTGTCACTTGCCAGAGGACTGCGGTTTCGCACCCAACTGTTGGCGTCCAGCGCTGAGTTTCGCAGGAACTCATAGAACGTGCCGTGGAGATCCTGAGTTCCGCTTTTGCTGACAAACCGAATCTGGCCATCCATGCCGTGCCCGTATTCCGCGGGATAAGTAGAAGAAAGAATCTGGACCTCCTGCAGTGCATCGGCATTGAGCATCCCCAATTCCGCCGTACCGTTCCAGTCGCCCCGCGTACGCATCGCATTGACGCCGTCGATGGTGACGTTGTTGCCCGCGCGGCGGCCGCCATTGATACTGAACTGTTCGTGCAGTTGTGTCGGACCGAAGTCGTTGAAGTTGTTCCCCCCGACCACTCCCGCTTTCAGGATGGCGAGTTTGATGGGATTCCTGCCATTAAGCGCAATGTCAGTGATTTGCTTCGACTCCACGATACGACCGATCTGTGCCGTTTCCCTTTCCAGCATGGTGGCGCTCGCGATGACGTTTACCGTCTCAGTGGCAAGGCCGATCTGGAGAGTGGCATCCACGGTGGTGCGGGTGGCTGCGTCCACTTTCACATTGGATTGCACGAATTTCTTAAATCCCCCAGCCTGAATGCTTATTTCGTAATAGCCGACCGGAAGGTTCGTCAGAATATAGGAGCCATTGCCGCCCGTTGTGGCCAAGCTTCGCTGGCCATTCTGAGCGTTTACCGCGCTCACTTGAGCCTGCACCACAATGGCGTCGCTGCCATCCTTAACCGTGCCGGCGATCTGGCCCTGGTCAAACTGGGCAAAGCCGGCAGGCACAGACACAGAGAGGAGCACTGTTGCAATCCAAACGCGCATGGCGATTCTCCTTACCGGAACTTGACAGCTAAGTCGCGTAGCGCCCCGGGGATGGTGCAAGATCATGTGAATAATATGTTCACGGTACGGAGAAGTCAAGCATCATTCGTGGGTATCATTCTCACCGTTTCATTCGGAAGCTCATGCATGAGCGCTAACCCGTCATAGAGGTTGTCAACCGGGTGTTCAAAGCCAAAACACTCATGGGTGAATTCTGGCAAAACTCCTCGCCATCGTTTAAAGGCTCGGATCGAGCAATTCCAACGGACATCTTTTTGTTTTTTTGCTGACAGAACATTGATTTATTTGCCGGTCTGCAGCACACGCTGATAACCGGGGCGACATAGTCTTCCCTTATCAAACCTCATTGGCTACGCAAACCAAGTCCGCCGCGAGCCCTGGGCTGGCTACCGGCTTCAGTGACCCCGGCGCGGAATCCGGTGGTCGTTTCGTTCGCGCGAACAGCCGGACGTCCACCATCGTTACCGTTCCCGCCGCGCTGCAGTGATCCCCGCAGACAGCTCGGGTTATACGAGGTTCGACCATAGGAACTCTATGGCCGACAGCGCCACGACGGACAGCCTCCTGCCCAGCAGATTCCTTTCGTAAAGCATGGACTGATCTCCGGTGAAGAGCACATCGAATGCGTGTTCTCCGTCAGGAGCAGCCGAAGCTTGTCACGATTTGGAACATTGCGATGGCAGGACGGGAGACATTGCGGTATTCGCCTAGCCCCTTTTGAGGAACCTCTACCGTGAACCTTCGCTATCAGTGAGTTAGGCTGGCCGTCTCCATTGGCACGAGTTTGTAGCCGCGTTGAGCGGCTTGTTTATGAAGCCTTGCCTCAAGCCGTTTTTCGCG
>JAUZEU010000051.1 GCA_030838885.1 Bryobacterales bacterium
TTTACTGGTAGCGATGTTGTCCAGGTTCTCTTCTGCAAGTGTAGTAAACAACAGGTCGTTGCCAAGCCTTCGAGCAGGGTCGCCATTGCATTTCTCTTTCCGGAGAACCCCAAAGGTGATCCCGAGATAACGCAGCACTTTCACCAGAGCAAGAATCGTCTCGCGACCAGCCGGATCGTACGCCCCCATACAACCGAGCCAGAGACAGTACTCCTGGGTGCCGTCGTAAAACGGCAATCCGCTCTTGTCGATGAACTTCTGGCGCTCGCTGCCCGCCATGCCGAGCGCATTCCCGTTGCGCTCCATAGTGAGGAAGAGCTTAGTGCCGTAGGAATCTTCCCACGCACCCGTGTTCACCGCGCCGCGGCGCATGCCGATGATCATAGGCAAGTGCTGAATTCCCACCGGGCACTGGAACTCGCAGCCGCCGCAGGTGGTGCATTGGAAGATGGCCTCCTCCGACACATGCGGGCCGAGCAGGGTGGTCTCCGAAGCAGGACCGTCCGTATTCAGATAGCTCCGCAGCCCCAGGATAATCTCTTTGGGGTTCAGGACCTTGCCCGTGTTGAATGCCGGGCAATGCTCTGTGCAGCGGCCGCACTCCACGCAGGAAAAGACCTGCAGTGCATCGATTTGGGTGAGATCTTTACCCGTTACCAGACCAAAATCTTCGTCGCCGGCAAGTTTCGGAATGTTGCTGAAGCCTTCCCGCTTGAGCAGGATAGTGGCGGGGCTCAGCACAAGGTGGAGGTGCTTGGTATGCGGGACCAGCGGCAGGAACACGAGCAGCGCCAGCGTGTGGAGCCACCAGATCATGTGTCCGGCCAGCGTTGTTTCGGGCAAGAACATCCCGGCCAGATAGGTCAGCATCAGAGTAAGGATCAGGCCTGCGATAATCCCCGATTCGGGGGCGACTTTCCCCAGCCAGATGGGGCGCAGAATAAACCGGCGTATGGCGAGATACGAAATAGATACAGCCACCAGCACGGCGAATAAAGCCACCAGCCCGAAGTAAGCTTTGCCGAAGGCACTTCCTCTTTGCAGCAGAGGCAATCCAAAACCAGTAGCGATATGGTTAACGGTCACGAGGCCGAAGGCCAGAAAACCCCAGAAGACGAAGGCGTGCGCCGCGCCTGCGATGGGCCGCTGCAGGATGACCTTGCCCTGAAACAACACCTCCCAGACGAAATCGCGCAGCCGCGGGACCAGACTTCCTAACTCGAAACCAGCATTGGGTTTAGCTGCCAGTACGATGCGTAACACTCGCCGAAACCGAATCCAGAAACCCGCGAGTGAGGCGCAGATCAGCAGAGCGAGAACAATCTTTTCCGGCAACGAGGGGAAGGCCATGGGGCTCATATGTGAATCTAGCATCCGGGGGTCAACCGGTCAGCGTGGGCGCGCCCGATCGTTATGATCAGGACATTTCGCGTCGCCGGGATTGAGGGATGAGCCCGCCCTGGGCCACGGGCGAAGGTAACACTCGCTATCAAACAGCAAAAGGGGCGGCTTCTCTTTCGGAGCCGCCCCCCTTTTTCAACTCACCTCTGCATTAGAACGTCAGACGGACACCCATCTGCAGTGATCGCCCGCCGCTCGCTCCGGTAATCACCCCGAACGTGTTCTTCGATGGATCGGCGTTGTAGTTGTTCACACCCGTGTTCGGATTGTTGAACTGAGGTGTGTTCGTCAGGCTGAAGGCTTCCCCACGGAATTCCAGCTTGTACCGCTCACGAATCGAAAGCACCTTGAATAGCGAGGCGTCCAGATTGTAGAAGCCGGGGCCGCTCATGATATTCCGTCCGGTGTTACCGAAAACGCCCGGCGCGGTCGGCTGCGCGAAGGCAGTCGGATCGAACCAGGGGTTGCCGATGTTGATGCCATGCAGGATTTTGACAGCTTTCACCTGATCGGCCGTTTGATTGTTACCAGGCGTGTTCAGCGAGGTGCCGCTGGCGCCGATGGTGAGCGGAGTACCCGTCATCAGGGTCAGAATGCCGTTCAGCTTCCACCCACCTATAATCTGCGAGAGCGGACCGGAGGACAGGAACCTCCTGCCTTTGCCAACCGGCAGGTCGTAGACGTAGCTCTGTACGAATGTCTGCTTACGGTCGAAGTCGTTCCGGGCGTAATTGCGCTGCTGGTCGATATACCAGTTCTGCCCCAGACCGCCATCGTCGCCGGCCTGATAGCCCATACCTTTACCCCAGGTATAGGCGGTAGTGATCGCGAGGCCATTGGTAAACCGCCGGTCCAGCTTGATCTGCAGAGCGTTGTAGTGGGTGGAGTAACCGGCGAAGTAGAGATTGGTGGACGCCGTACGCCCCACGTTCGCCTGAGGCAGCCCCGCATTACCGAGATTGGTGCCCTTTGTAGTGGCATTCAGATTATAGGTAACAACCGAATCCACCCCATGGTTCCCCACGTACGCAAGGTCCAGAGTGAAGTGGTTCGGAAGCGCCTGCTGAATCGCAAAATTCCATGTCTCCACATAAGGATTCTTGAAATGTGGATTGATGGTCAGATACGCCACGTTCGGATCCGGATTTGAAATGAGTCCGTTCGAAGGAATGGGCGCGAGAATGGGCGCAGGGAAGCCATTCTGGAAGGTTGCGACCTGCCCGCTCGGCAGGACCGCCGGGCCGTAACTTGCCACTGCCGGGTTGTAGACATTATTCTGCCGGATCGGGTAGTTATAAGCGTAGTTGTTGTCCGGAAACGGAGTGTAGCTGATACCGAAGCCGGCGCGGACCACCGTCTTATCGCTTACACGGTAAGCCAGTCCAAGACGCGGGGCGAAGTACTTGTAACGCGTATCCAGTCCCAAATTCAGGGGCACGTTGCCGACGCCCGCAATCTGCAACTGGTTGTTCACCGGATCATAATTCGAGAACCCACCTGCAAATCGAGGGGTAGCTGGCGGGTAGAATTCCCAACGGAGACCGATGTCGAGCGTTAGTTTCTGGGAAACCTGCCACTTATCGTTCACGAATGCAAAGAACTGCCATGCGCGGAAAGCTGGAAAGTAACCGCCCAGATCGCGACCGATGGTGGAAGGAACGTCCAGCAGGAAGCTGGCAAAGTTGTTGTTGTAGCTCGTGATCGAGGCGCTGCCACTCGAAGTTTTCAAAGCTGTCTGTCCGGAGCCGAACGTGTACTGGCCTCGCGGATTGATGGTCTGAAGTTGCAGCAGATCATCGCGAACGCGCCGAAGATCGCCGCCGAACTTAATAGTATGATTGCCGAGGATTTTGGTCCACGAGTTCACAACATCGATATTCGCTTCCGCACGCTTCCACGGTACGCTGTTCACGTAGCCAACCAGCGGATTCGAGTAGAAGGCTCCAAGGTTGATGCTGACCAGCCCACTCGAATAGGCATCCAGGTTTACGCCCGGAATGCCCAGGGCTTCGGAAGCCTTGGTACCGAAGTCGGTCTGAAACGCATCGTTGTGATAGTGCGCAACACCCACCCGCAGTTCAGAAAACAATGTGGGGGAGAACACGCGCGTATAGTTCAGGCCCGCTGAATAAGTCTTCTGAATGCCGGTGCCGGCAAAAGCGCCTGCCCCCGCGCCGCCCGCCATACCGAAGGCCGGAGCCTGAAAGATCACCGGACGTTGGAAACTAAAGCGGCCGGAAAGCCTGTCCTTTTCGCTGATCACCCAATCCATCTTTACGTCGAACTGGTCTGTGTCTTTGTGGAATGGCAGCAAGCCGAACCAGTTATTCGTGCCCGCAGAACTGGCGATATTCGCGGCCGGGACCAGGTTCAGAATCTTGGCCGAAATCGGGTTGATACGGCTGGCGGGTATTACGTTTCCCGCAAAGGCAGTGCGCCCGGTTCCATCCGGGTTGCCGGTGGATGGGTCGTAGATTACTGTGTTTGAGCCGCTCAGATCGCCTGTGCGCTGTTGCGCCGTGGGGATCGTCAACGGGCTGGGTGTCGCCTGATGGTCTGTGGTGCGCAGGTAATCGCCGAAATAGAACAGCTTGTTCTTTATAATCCGGCCTCCGGCATTACCGCCAAAGTAATTGTAAACCCGGTGACCAACTGAGGCGTCGAAGAAGTTTCGCGCATTCAGTCTGCTGTTCTGCATGAATTCATAAAGTCCGCCGTGAAGAGTGTTCGAGCCGGATTTCAAAATCACATTTGTGACTGCGCCGGAAGCGCGGCCCAGTTCTGCATTGAAATTCGAAGTCGAAACGTCAACTGTCTGGATCGCTTCGATGGGGGGTACCAGTACCTGCAAAAGGCCTGTGCGCTCGTTGTCGTC
>JAUZEU010000113.1 GCA_030838885.1 Bryobacterales bacterium
CTCCGGCCCGGTGCTGCAGAAGAAACTCGACCTTTCGGGAATTTTGAGCGGCATCATGCACCGGCAGGTGTTTTTTATCGACGAAATCCACCGTCTGCTGCCGGATGTGGAGGAGATGCTTTACACCGCGCTGGAAGATTTCCATCTGGATATCCTGATCGGCACCGGGCCGGGCGCTCGCACGCATTCCATTCCGCTGCAAACGTTCACGGCTATTGGGGCAACCACGCGTCAGGGGCTGGTGAGCGCCCCGATGCGGGGGAGATTCGGCCTTGTGCTGCGGCTGAATCTCTACGACGTGCCGGAACTGACGAACATCGTCAAGCGTTCGGCGAAGCTGCTCGATACGCCGGTGGACGACGATGGCGCGGAAGAGATTGCGCGCCGCGCGAGGGGAACACCGCGTATCGTTAACCGGTTGCTGCGCAGAGTCCGGGATTATGCCCAGGTGCGTGCGCATGGCCATATCACGATGAAGGTGGCACAGACTGCACTTGATCTGCTTGAGGTGGATCGCTTCGGCCTGGACGAGATCGATCAAAAGATCATGCGAACGGTACTGGAGAAATTCGGGGGCGGGCCGGTGGGCATCAACACAATTGCCGCATCAATCGGCGAAGAACCGGAGACGATTGAGGAAGTTTATGAGCCTTATCTGATTCAGCTCGGCTTCCTGCATCGCTCGCCGCGGGGCCGGATCGCGACCGAGCGCGCCTACGAATATTTCAATGTGCCGCGCAGATTCGGCGGCGCGGAGCGGCAGCCGGAGCTCTTTTGAAGCTGGTGTATATCGGTCTGGGCTCGAATATGGGCGACCGGGAACTCTTGTTGCGCCATGCGCTGGAAAAGCTGGAAGAGCCGGATATTCATCTGCTTCGTACGTCGAGTCTGTACGAGACCGAGCCGATCGGATTGCAGGAGCAGGCGTGGTTTCTGAATCTCGTGGCGGAGTTTGAGACGACGCTGTTCCCCCGGCAGCTGCTGCATCGTGCGCAACGGGTAGAGCGCGAACTGGGGCGCAAGCGCTCGGTTGTTAACGGGCCCAGAACCCTGGACATCGACATTCTTCTGTACGGGCAAACCGTGATGGAGAGCGACGAACTAACCATCCCCCACCCGCGTTATGCGGAGCGCCGGTTTGTACTCGCTCCGCTGGCGGAACTGGACCCGAAGCTGCGGGATCCGCTGACGGGTCGGACAGTCACCGAAATGCTGAATGCACTGCAGGGGCAAGCTGTGCAGAGGCGAGGACGCCTTTGAAGCCCGTCATTCGGGTGCAGGATGTTCTGCTGTTGCTTATGTTCGCCGCCCTGATGGTTCTGGCGCACAACAACCTGGAGCGGGGTTTTCTGGCGGCACTGGCGGCTTTGCAACTGGTCGAGGGGCGCATCGCGTGGCTGGGTACGGTTTGGGGCCGTGCAACCTCTGTTCTGCTGCAATTGCTGCTTTGCTATCTTCTGCTGGGCTGGACCGCCACGTTGAACAGCGAATATTACCCGGTGCTGCTGCTTCCTGTTATGTCGACAGCGACATATATGGGCTTTACGGGAACACTTCTGGTGTCCGCAGCGACAATCGGCGCCTATCTGTCGTTCCTTTGGTTTGTCGACTGGACAGAGATGACGATCGACGCGGAAGCCATCCACATGCTGGAGGTCCGGTGCGTGCTTCTTGCGCTGGCTGCGATCCTGGTAAATTCGTTGGGAGAGGCGAGACGTCGGGAGTCGGCGCGGTACAAAAAGGCGGCCGAACAACTCTCGATTGCGAACCAGCACCTGCTCGATGCCGAGGATGAAGTGCGACGTTCAGAGCGCCTGGCGGCGCTGGGGCAGCTTTCGGCCGGTTTGGCTCACGAGCTACGGAATCCGCTGGGCAGTATCCGCGGGTCCGCTGAACTGCTCACACGGGCCACCTCTCCGGATAATGCAGTTGCCAGGGAGTTGGCAGAAATCATTCGCGAAGAAGTGGATCGCACGAACGCCCTGGTTACACGCTTTCTGGACTTCGCGAGGCCTTTGGAACCCCGCCGCGAGAGTGTCGATATTACGACCGTGATCGACCGGGCTGCCACACACGCTGGCGACGGTCAGGTAAAGCTGCAGATCATTCGCAACTATTCACCTGACGTGAGACCGCTTTCCATTGACCCGGCGCTGATGGAGCAGGTTTTCATAAACCTTTTGACCAACGCCGTCCAGGCATCTGCTACAAACGCTCCGGTTACTGTGGCAACGAGAGTGTGTGGGGATGAAGCCGAAATAACCGTGATCGACCGCGGCTGCGGCATTCCCCCGGACAAGATCGATACGATTTTCAATCCTTTTGTTACCAATAAGCAAGGTGGCACAGGGCTGGGGCTGGCCATCGTGGCGCGGATTATCGATGGACATGGCGGTAGAATAACGGTCGAAAGCGACCTTGGCAAAGGCAGCACGTTTCGTATCTACTTGCCCTCTGGTTAAATGAAAAAACGCATTCTGATCGTAGAAGACGAAGACAAACTTCGACGCATTCTGGAGTTGCAACTACTCGATTCCGGCTTCGACGTGGTAAAGGCCGCAACGGCGGAAGAGGCGCTGCCCCTGATCGACCGCGCGGATCTGATCATCACCGATTTTAAGCTTCCGGGGATGACTGGTCTGGAGATGCTGCAGCTGGTCCGCCGCCAGGACTCCCACGTTCCGGTGATTGTGATGACCGCGTTTGGCACCGTGGAAAACGCCGTGGAGGCAATGAAGGCCGGCGCGGCGGATTTTCTGCTGAAGCCGTTTTCGCTGGACCACCTGACGACCGTAGTGAACAAAGCGCTGGAAATTCGAAATCTGCGCGACGAGAACCGGCAGTTAAAGGAAGAACTCGGGCGCAAGTATCAGTGGGACAACATTGTGGGCCGCAGCACCGCGATGCAGCAGATTTTCGGAACCATACTTCGCGTAGCGCCCACGCGGGCTACCGTGCTGCTGGCTGGTGAAAGCGGAGTCGGCAAAGACCTGATTGCGCGCGCCATTCATTTCCACTCGCCGCGCAAAGACCGCCCCTTCGTTAAGATCAACTGCACTGCGATTCCCGAAAACCTGATGGAGAGCGAGCTGTTCGGGTATGAAAAGGGCGCGTTTACAGGCGCGGCGGTTTCGAAGCCCGGCAAGTTCGAGCAGGCTGATACCGGCACGGTGATGCTGGATGAAATTGGCGATGTGCCTGCAAATATTCAGGTGAAACTGCTGCGGGTACTGCAGGAGCGCGAATTCGAGCGGCTGGGCAGCAACAAAACTCAGCATATCGACGTCCGGGTGATAGCGGCCACCAATCGGGATCTGCGCGCCGCGCTGGAAGATGGAACGTTTCGCGAGGACCTTTACTACCGGCTCAACGTGGTGCCGATGGAAATTCCACCGCTGCGCGAGCGCAAAGAAGACATCCCCTATCTTTCGCGGCACTTCGTGGAAGCCCTCGCGCCGGAAATGGGCGCCCGCGTGAGCGGGATTACGGACGCGGCGATAGACAAGCTGATGCAGTATTCGTGGCCGGGCAATGTGCGCGAACTCGAAAACGTGGTGGAGCGGAGCATTGTCATGGCTCTGGGCGACAAGCTGGATGCGAGCGATATCCGGCTGGATATGAACCTGCGTCCGCGTCACAACTCGAATGGGGGTGAGCCGGTACTACCAGAAGGGATGAGTCTGGACACCTTTGAGCAGGAACTAATCAGGAACACGCTGAAGAAGGCCGAAGGGAACAAGAGCCAGGCGGCCCGCATGCTGGGAATT
>JAUZEU010000139.1 GCA_030838885.1 Bryobacterales bacterium
TTTCTGAGCGATAGCCTCGCGGAAGAGCCTGGTGCCCCAGGTGATGGGGTACTGGTTATGGTCGGCGCTGATAGCGTCGATGGCTGCCTTTTTGAGATCGACGGGCGCAGGGAAATCGGGAAAGCCCTGAGCCAGGTTGACGGCGCCGTGGATGACTGCGAGCCGCGTCATTTCGCGGATGACAGATTCGGTAAAGTGCCGGGTGCGAGCACTTTGGAAGCTCTTCCGGGTAGCGGGAGACATGGAATTATGGTCGCACGGATGCGGCGAAGGTATGCGGTTTTCAAAGAGCGGCAGGCCGGAGGTCCCTTGTCGGGTACGGCGCTGGTTTGGAATGTTGAAAGCTGCGTGGGAATTTGAAAATCCGAACCCATTTGACCGAAGGCTTTAGCTCGTCTCAGGCGGCTTTGGGTTTTTGGAACGGGGTCGTTGCCGGAGTCTTGTTGGTTTTTTGGTACGCGAGGGCTTTGTGAAGGCTGTTTTCGCGGTGGGCGAGGCGTGTGATTTCTTCGGTTGTAAATCCGAAGCCATGACCAGAAGCTGTGTCTCCCGTTGTACTTCCACCTGGATCAGCCGGGCAGTACTCATATGGAATGCCTTCGGTGATGGCCAGCCGCGCCAGCAGGATCTCTTCTTCGAGCGACTCTTGGCAGGCCCTTTTGCGCTCGGCCTGGAGTTCTTTGAGTTGTTTCTCGTTCTTCTCGATGCTGCGCCGGATTCTGGATTCGTAGAGGGCGAGTGCCTGAAGCTGTTTGCCATCGGCCAGCCAGACATGCGCCTGACAGATGGCGGCGTGACCTTCGGCGGAATCGACATTCACTTCGATTGCCGGGTTGGACATGCCGATGGCGAAGATGTTGCTTTCGAGGGCTGGGGCCCGGTTGAGGCGCCATTGATCTTCGGCGATGGAGGTCGCCAGCCAACGTTCGCGATGGTTGGCAGGCTGAAGGTCTTCGATGATGCCTTCGCAGTGTTGGTTGAAGGCTACGCGGTCTTCCTTCGACATTGCGTAGAACTGACCGGTGGTTTCGTCGCGGAAGGCGCTGATGCGGGCCCGTGGCCGGCCGCCACGGGCCTCTTCTTCCGCAGCTTTTTGGGCGTTGATTTGTCTGATGATTTCGCGATGGCCGAGGGGTGTTCCGAGATCTGCGTTCATGTGTGATTGCCTCGATTGACAAGTAGCATGCGGATGCGGAGTCATGAGTGCTTAGGCGGGATAAGTTGTTGAAGAGACTTTTGAAAATATTTCTCTGAGCGCCGTGATTGTGGGATCGGATCCGTCTGGAATTTAAGCACAGATGAAGATGATAAACACTGATTCACGCAGGTGCGGGAGGGCTTTCATCCTCCTCACACAACTTCACAGTTCTTTACTGTTCCAGACTCACCGTGCCGGCAGAATGCAGCGTCTTTCCTTACAGAACGAGCCCGCGATGCAAGGCAACCGGGAAATGAAGCCGGAGTCGGGCATGGCGTGCTCGGAGACCAAAAAGGAGACTATGATGAACAACGATTTGAGTAAGAGACTACGGCGCGAAGCTGCTCCGTCGAACAGAGAAGAGACGGACGAGCAAGAGACGATTTCCGCCCTTGCCTTTTCAATTTGGCAGGCACGAGGATGTCCTCAGGGAACCGCGGAGGAAGACTGGCGACATGCGGAAGAGGAGGTGCGTACCTCGCACCAAATGGAAGAACTGCGCGCGGCCTGAACACTAAGCAGGGATTGTGCCGCTGGCTTGCGCGGCTCGCGGCACAATCTCCGATTTCCAGCCATTTATCGATTGTCGAAAGAGCGCTCAGTCCGCGTACAAACGACCCTCTCGTGACGATCACGGGCGATGGCTGGATGCTGAGCAGGCCGTTTCGCGAGATTGCTCTTTTGTTTGATCAACACTGTTGCTAAGATCGTTCGGCCATGATTACCCGGTTCCTCCTAATATTGCTCTCGGCTGCGTCTTTTAACGCGTCTGCGCAGTTGCCGTCTTCGGGGGCGTTGTCCGACAGCGATTGGCTGCTCTTTCGGGCGGAGCTGGCGCGAGTAGAGAAGCTTCCGGCTTCCGCTTCTGATAAGGACACGATCACATATGAGATGGCGCGGATATGGGCGTCGGCGAAACAGTGGCAGGAAACAATGCTGTGGCTTCGGAGAGTAGCCAATTTGAAAGCCGGGCTCGACCCATCGCGCGACTCGCTGTTTGCGGAACTGCGGGGAACGCGGGAGTTCGCGGAGATTACGGCAGCCGTGCGCGAAGCCACTCCGGCGATTTCGCACAGCAGGCCAGTGTTCCAGGTTACAGAAGGCGATCTGGTTCCGGAAGGTGTGGCGTACGATCCGAAGGGCAGGTATTTCTATTTCGGGAGCATGCGAAAAGGGAAGGTTGTGCGTTGCTCCTCATCAGGTGAGTGCTCGCAATTTGCTGGAGGACTCGATACCGTGCTCGGCCTGAAGGTGCACGGGAAGAAGCTGTGGCTGCTGAACAATTCCGGGGCAGCGTCCGCGCTGATCTGTTATGACCTTGCCTACGGCGGGATGCTTCGCAAGTACGTGGCGGGCGGCGCGGGTGGATCCTATGGTGGCTTTGCGAAGCGATTAGTTTGGAGGCCTCATCTCAGACCAGACGCGGCCGGGTGAAGGTGCAGGACAAAAGGAGTATGCAGTAGTTTGTGGAAGACACAAGTTCAGCAGCGTGCGTCAGAAGCGATTCGTCACCGGGCAGACGCAGCCGGGGGTCCGAGTGCCCCGGATTGGTTCAGGCATGTTTGCGTTTCTTTGTGGCGGGGGACTTCTGGGCGACGCTCCTCTTTGCTACGGCTTTGCGAGTTCTGGCCGGGGTCGCCCGCACTGCTGTTTTCACGCCTCCGCCTGGGGTTCGGGCGGCTAAGGGGAGGCTTGACAGGTTTACCGGCGGCACGTCGGATACGTCTTTGAGTTCAGCTGCGGCGGGTTGGCGCTCGCCGTAGATTGTACGGTACATGTCGGCGTTGCGGAGCACGGCCTGAACGTAGTCGCGGGTCTCACTGAACGGGATGCTCTCGACAAATTCGGCCGGCTCTTTGTAATTGCTCCAGGTGAGCCACTGGCGCACGCGGCCGGGGCCGGCGTTGTAGGCGGCGAGAGTTTGATACCAGTCGCCATTCCAGACGTTGAGCTGGTCGCGCAGATAGTGGGTGCCGAGTCTAATATTAATCACCGGATCGAGCAGAGTATTCGTGCTCGCAAGATTAATACCCTGCTGCCGGGCCATCTGGCGACCGGTTGCCGGGACCAGTTGCATCAGACCGTAGGCGTTGGCGTGGGAGTGCGCGGAAGGGTTGAACTCCGTCTCCTGACGGATAAGCGCCGCTACCGAGTACGGATCCAGATCGTGCGATTTTGCGTGGCGCACAACGTCCTCTTTATAGGGCAGGGGGAAGAGCATCTGCCAGAAGCGGAGGGGCGCCCT
>JAUZEU010000151.1 GCA_030838885.1 Bryobacterales bacterium
CTCAATTTCAAACTCACCGCGACGCCCGGCGGTGGTGGTGTGTCCGTCCTGCGCGAGCAATACAGCGACCCCCTTCTGCTCTTGCTGGCAACTGCGGGACTCGTTCTGCTCATCGCCTGCGCCAACCTCGCCAACCTCAGCCTCGCCCGCTCCAGTGCCCGCGCTCACGAGTTTGCTGTCCGGCTTGCCGTGGGCGCCTCCCGAACCCGTCTTATCCAACAGTTGATGACGGAAGGCGCTCTGCTCGCAGTTACTGGCGCGGCGTTTGGACTGTTCCTGTCCGGCGCGCTCAGCCGGGCACTTGTCGCTTCACTCAATACAGAGGGAAAACCGCTCTTCATCAACACAGGAATGAACTGGCATATGCTCGCGTTCACCACTGCGGTCGCCGGCCTCACGTGCATCCTGTTTGGCCTTACACCGGCTTTCCAGGCGACCCGCGGCGGCGCTGCCGAAGCCATGAAGAACAGCGGTCGCACGTTAGGCGCCAGCCGCGAACGTTTCGGCATCCGCCAGATTCTCGTGGTGGCTCAGGTGGCGGTTTCGCTCGTCCTTCTGATGAGTGCGCTGCTGTTCTCCGGCAGCCTGCGGAATCTTCTCGCGGTGGATGCGGGCTTTCAGCAGCACGGGATTCTGGTCGCAAACATAGGCTTCTCACGTGTGAGACTCCCTGCCGAAGAGCGGATCGTCTACAGGCGAAATCTGCTGGAGCGAATCCGCGCGGTGCCGGGAGTCATTTCGGCCGCGGAAGTGGACATGCTGCCCCTGAGCGGTGCCAGCACCTCGAACACTGTCTGGCCGGAAGGGACGAGTGGCGGTGCACGCCGAGATGCACGCTTCAGTTTCTCAGGTAAGGATTACTTCCGCACTATGGGAGTATCCCTTCTCTCCGGGCGCGACTTCAGCGATCAGGACACCGCCGCGTCCCGCCGGGTTGCGATCGTGAACCAGTCCCTCGCCCGCCAGCTTGGAACGGACGCCAACCCCATCGGCACACACTTCCGCCGTCAGGCGACACCTTCTGAACCGGAGACGTCATTCGAGATCGTCGGGCTGGTAAAGGACACGAAATACCAAAGCCTGCGCGATGAATCCACACCGATCGCATTTATCGCGATTGCTCAGAACCCGGAATCCAGTCCCTCGACCCAACTTGTGATTCGCTACAGCACCGGGTTATCAGGTATTGCTTCCGGAATCAGAAACACTCTCACTCAGGCCCATTCCTCTATTAACGTGGACCTGCGGGCTTTCGATGCCATGATCCGCGATGGGCTGATGCGCGACCGTCTGCTGGCTACCCTGTCCGGCTTCTTCGGCGTCCTTGCCGCACTGATCGCAGCCGTGGGCCTTTACGGCGTGATGTCCTACACAGTGGTCCGCCGGACCAGCGAACTTGGCCTCCGCATCGCCCTCGGCGCGAACCGCAGCAGCATCTTATCCATCATTCTTCGACAAACAGCAATGCTGCTCGCCATTGGACTCGGCGTCGGAACGATTCTGTCATGGGGTGTTACGGGAGCGACGCAATCGATGCTCTTTGGACTGAAATCCCACGACGGCCCCACGATGATCGCAGGTGCCGCCCTGCTCGCAATAATTACTTTCGCGGCCAGTTACGTCCCGGCCCGAAGAGCCGCAAGACTCGATCCCATGAAAGCGCTCCGGGAGGAATAGCGTGATGTCACAAGCCGAGGACATCGATCGCCGTTCGCGGTGATTGGCCGCACTTTCAGCGGACGTGCGCGTTCCGATCCGGCGTTCCGTTTCAGTACTATTAGAACCTTCTGCGCGTTACAAATACAACAAAACCAAGCTCCGCCGGTTTGGCGCGACACGTGCTCTATAAGAAATCGTGAAAAGCAACTGTACAGGCTCAAGGCGCGGCGAAAACCCCCTTCCAGAATCCTCCAGCTGTTGAACCCCTCAAGTTACAACCCTCCAGCAAACCTTAAAATCCCTCGCCGCCCTTCAGCCTGGCTAACAGCCAGGCTTTTCCGCTTTATGAAGGCCGCAGGTTTACCGATAAATCCTTTGTAGGTTCGTTTCTGCCCGCCGAATTCCGGCCTCGATTCGTTTTTTCCTGGCCGGGTTCCACCAGGGTGGTAGCCCTTACTGTTTAGTCTGTTGCGGCTTTTCGCCCGGCCGGTAAAGCGTCGGAGGTTTCCGCTTCGGCTTGCCATCATCCGCCTTGGCTTCCTCCACCTTCTTTTCCTTCAACTGCTCCGGAGTGCTAAAGCTCTCGATCTTTTTCTTCTCTTCCTCAGCCTTCGCCGTCACCACCGCAGTGCGTTTGCCCGGATCTTCCGTAGCGGACGCAATGCTGTCGCTGGTGGATTCGATCGCATCCTTCAGAGAGACCTCGTACATATCAAGATCGTGCGGCTGGCTCTCCTCGATTTTCCGCAGCTGTGCCAGGAATGACTTCTCCGTATTTGCGACGTCGACGGCGCCCAGCGTGAGATCCGCTTTCCGCTTCAGCGCATCTTCGGAAACCGTATCGATCGCATCGATGATCTTGCTGTAATCTTCCAGAAGCTGACGAACCGCCAGCGACCGGCCTTTCTTATCCTTTGCGATCTGCTGCTGCAACTGATCCAGCCGCTGCTTCGCAAACAAAAGATAAGTTTTCAAACGAAGGTTCGGTTCCTGTGCCTCGCGAATCTTCTCAATCTCGTCATTGGTGAGAAACTCGCGCTGCCCGAAAGCCTGTGACGCGAACACAATCGCCAAACAACAAACCAGAAGGTGTTTCATCTTTTTTTACCCATAATGCCCTCGAACCAGGCATCGTGAATCTGCTGCACTTTCGTCCTCGGCTCTTCTACAACGGAGCGCTCATCTGCATCCATTCTCTTTTCCAGATCGCCCAACCGTACCAGAATCTCCTCCGTGCGGAGTTCGGCCGATTTATAGAGTCCGGCATGACGTTGCGGCGTCTTGCCAGTCTGCACGAAAGCATCGCGCGCAATCTCCACCGCCTTCTCCATGTTCTGCAACTCCGCCTTGACCGCTGCCATGTCGCCTTTCGAGTAGGACGACTCGGCACTCCGTTCTGACATGGCCGCGAACTCAATTGCCTGCCGCGCACGGTGCTCCGGATTGCTCTCAGCCCGAAGCTGGCCAAGGCTGGCGGGCGCGGGCTGGGCCAGGAGCAACAGAACTGTGAAAAACGCCGTCATCTCTTTTTCAATTCATTCTCGATGATACGCATTCGCTGCCGTGCCTGGAATTCCTGATCCGGATGCGCGTTATCATCCGAAGCCAGAAACTGCTGATAGGCTGCCAGAGCCTGCGGTTTCAGCTTGAGCTTATCCAGCGTGATGGCCCGCAGGAAATAATTGCCGGGTATTTCCTTGCCGAGGGCGCGGATGTGATCGAGCGCGGTTAAACCCTCGGCGTAATTTTCGTTGATGATCAGAGCGGAGGCCAGTTCATTCCACGCAGGCACGGAATCCGGTTTGATCTTCGTGGCGGCCAGAAATTGCTGCGCGGCGGGAAGCAGCTTGTGCTCGTCGCGCAGGCTGCGTCCGTACGCCATGCGCACGTCGTGATTGCCCGGATCGGCAGTGGCGGCAAGCTGGAGCTGTTCCAGCATCTTCGGCACATCCTTCGCCATCTTGTAGGCATCCGCCAGCGCAAGCCGGTTCGCGGTAGTCGGAGCCGCTCTTACCGCCCCCTCCAGGTTGGGAATTGCAGCGGCGGCATTCTTATCGTCCACCAGCAGCTGCCCCAGGCGTTCGCGAACGGCGGCGTTCTCCGGAAATTCCCGATAGATCGTCATGGCTTCGGATTTTCGCCCGGACTTCTCGTACTCGGCGGCGACATCGAGCAGTCCGTCTTTGAAGCCTGCCGCACGAAAATGGTCTGCAGCCTCGGGCAGTTTCGACTGTCTGAGCAGTGCGCGGGCCAGACCCAGTTGCGCGGCGGTGGATTTCTGGTCAGCAGCTACCAGCGCTAAGTAGCGAAGTTCGGCTTGTGCGGCATCGCCGGATTCGAGTAACGCCTGAGCGTAATAGAGGTTCGGGCGAGTTTCGGTCGGTTTGGTTTCCGCCGCTTCCTTCAGCACCGGCAGTGCGTCAGCCGGCATCTTATCGCGCAACAGCAGTATGCCCAGATTCAGGTCAGCTTCGTACAGACCGGGCTTTAGTTCCAGTGTCTTGCGCAACTCCGGAATGGCCTCGGCATCCTTCTGCTGCAGGCTGAGCGCAAGGGCCAGATTGAAGTGCGCAAAGTAGTCCTTCGGGTCGGCTTCAACGGCCTTTCGGAGGAGGGGTTCTGCTACGGCCGGCTGGTGGGCATCAAGCGCCTTCAGCGCGTCGGAGAGATAATCGTCGGACGGCGCAAACACCAGGAGGAGCAGAAGAGCGCCACAGACGGGCATGGTTTCAGTTTAGATCGTTCGGGTTCAGCCTAATGGCGGAAGTGCCGAACGCCGGTAAAGACCATTGCTACGCCGAGCCGGTTGGCAGCGGCGATTACTTCGGCATCCTTCACTGACCCGCCTGGTTGGATGAACGCGGTTGCCCCGTGCTTCACCGCCTGTTCCAATCCATCCGGGAAGGGGAAAAAGGCGTCAGACGCCACCACGCTTCCGGCGAGGGGAAGATGCGCTTTCATAGCAGCGATGTTGACAGAATCAACGCGGCTCATCTGACCTGCTCCAACCGCGACCGTTTGACCGGCCCGGGTATAAACGATGGCATTCGACTTTACGTGTTTAACCACTTTCCAGCCGAATTCGAGGGCGGCCCATTCTTCCGGAGTGGGCTGCCGTTCGGTCTGGACGAGGGCAGTCGCACGGTTGAAAGTCTCGAGATCCGCCGTCTGGGCAAGATAGCCGCCGGAGATACTCTTGATCACCAGCGGATCCGCAGGCGGTGTCGCCACCACCAGCCGCAGGTTCTTTTTGGCGCGCAGAATTTCCAGAGCGCGGGCGGAATACGAAGGCGCAGCGACGGCCTCCGCAAACA
>JAUZEU010000172.1 GCA_030838885.1 Bryobacterales bacterium
GGTTCCCATGACTATCTTTCCGGACGCTTTATTATTGACGACATCGCTGCGCCGAAAGGGGGGCAGACTCAGAGCTTTCCCACGTTCCAGACCAGCTACGCAGCAAAGACCCTGAGCATCGCTGTGGTTGAAACGCATGTTTTTTCGCCGTCCATAACCAATGAATTTCGTCCTGCCTATACACGAGTTGACCTCGGTTATCCGAATGATGCCGTCAATCCGCTCGCAAAGACCTTACCGCAGATTGCCATACAGGGTGTGAACACAACCAGTATCAGCGTTTATGGTGTAGGCTCCGCCTTCCCGCAGGGCCGAACCTACAATAACTACGTTCTTCAGGACACGGCCAGCATCACTCGCGGAACGCATACCGTTCGATTCGGGGTGGATTTGATGAACCAGCGGGCACGTCAGCAGGCTCCGTTCAACGATAGGGGAACCCTCAGTTATGCAGCCAGTTCGGGCGCCCAATCGTACCTCGGGCTCGCGAATTTTCTGGATAATTTTGGCGGCAGCGGTGGCTCTGCGACGAAAACGTTCGGCAACGCGACTTACTATCCAACCCTGACTCGCCAGGCTTATTTCGTTCAGGACAGGTGGCGTGCCACTTCCGAACTGACCGTGAGCCTTGGGGTGCGCTACGAATATTTCGGCACGCCGATGAACGTGATTCTGAATCCGGTATTTACCGGCTTGTTCAATGTGAACCCCACAACTCTGGACAGCCCCTTATTCCATGTGAGCAAAGTGCCCGGCGACAAGAATAACTTTGGACCCTCGCTAGGGCTGGCGTACTCGCCTTCAGCGGACAGGGGCGACCTCCTCGGCAAGCTTCTCGGCAATCGCAAGTCGGTGCTCCGCGCCGGCTATGGAATAGGTTATGACAGCTACTTTAATAACATAACTTCGAACATGGTAGCCTCCGCGCCGAATGCTGTTGCATCCACGGTCACCTCTGCCATCAGCGCGACCAACCCGCGTGGCATATCCAACTTCTCTTCCCAGATACCTGTGACGGCGCCGGCTCTCACCCCTGTTCTGTCGCAGACCGGCGTCTCGGCGAATCTGGTCAACCCCTATTACCAGCACTGGTCCGCCGGAATGCAGCGCGAATTGCCGAAGGGCACGCTGCTGGATATTTCTTATGTTGGCAGCAAAGGCACGAAGCTGTTCACCACTGAAGACCTCAATCCGCAGGTACCGCTGAATCTTCGCGGACCTGTGCCCGCGAACCTCAGTCCTTCTGCTCCTGCTCTTCAGCCGCGACTTGACCCGCTGCAGGGCTCGCGCACCGTTCGCACCAACGGCGCCTCATCCACATACCACGCGCTGCAAATGGAAGTGAAGCGGCGATTCGGAAATGGTATCGCTTTCACCGCAGCCTATACTTACTCGAAGGCAATCGACAATTCCAGTGAGATCTTCACCTTCGGCAACACGTCCATTCTGCTATACACTGCGGTGCCGTCACTATATGGGGGATTAACTTCAGATCGCTCCATAAGCTCGTCCGATCACCCGCAGCGCGCCGTGTTCACTTACGACTATCTGCTGCCTGTTTTCAAGCAGCAGCACGGATTGCTGGGTAAAATCGCGGGCGGATGGCAGGTGGGCGGTATTACCACATATGAGAGCGGGACGCCGTACACCGTAGTGAATGGCCAGGACGCCGATGGTCTCGCTGCCTCGACGTCGAGCGACCGCCCCAATTTCAACTCACTGGGGAGACCCGGCGTGCGGGCCGTCGCCAACGCTGCATCGCCCACCGGTTACATAAACCCGGATAACAACAATGCGCCCATCGATCCGGCGACCGCCCGCTACCTCGGCATTGCCGCCAATACGGGTCCAAACAGGGCGCCCTCCGGGAACCTGGGAAGGAATACCGAGCGGGGCCGCGGTCTGAAGAATTGGGACGTCAACATCGTGAAGACGACGCGCATCAGTGAGCGGGTAAGCGTAGAGTTGCGCGGCGAGTTCTTCAACATCTGGAATACGCCGATGTACGGAACCGTCAGCGTCAGTCCGTTTTCGCCTGCGCAGAGCGCGCAGGGAATTCCGGCTAATGTGTTCAGTTCGCCTGCCGGGCAGTTTCTGAATCCCACGGTGCTGGATGGCGGCGGCCGCGTGATCCGGTACCAGCTTCGCTTCCACTTCTAATGCTTCGAATCCCCCTCGGGCGACCAGATTGTCTCGCTGGCCGCCGGGCTACTATTTTTTAGGTGGCGCGTATAGTACTCGTGGTACCATTCACGAAAGTATTTCATACGGCAGGCGAAACCTAATGGATAAATCAACAAAAACTGTCATCATGATGCTCGTGGGAGCCGCAACCTTTGGCTTATATTCTGCTTCGGTTTCCGCTGAACAACCCGAGATTATCCCGAATGGCCGTGGCATCGGGACTCGCCTGCATCCTCCCCAGGGAGACGCTCATGCCGCCGCTGCAGCGGTTAGCACGAACGGCATTTCATATCACGGTGGCCCCGTCATATTAAACGGCACTCACGTTTATTACATCTGGTACGGTAACTGGGGAAGCGCTCCCGCCAGGACTATTCTCCCCGCGCTTGCGGTTGGTTTAAGCGGTTCTCTCTACTTCAACATCAACACCACTTACACCAACGCATCTGGCCAGCGTGTGCTGAATGCCGTATCTCTTTCCGGACAGTACGTCTATCCAACTCCGTATAAGACGACGCTCACCGACGCCGACATTCAGACGATCGTCGGGAATTCGCTGACAGCCGGGGGAGTAGCTTACGATGCTCAGGGGGTTTATTTCGTTCTGACCTCTCCCGAAGTACACGAGTCCTCCGGATTCTGCACACAATACTGTGGATGGCACACCCGCTTTTCTTGGAACGGGAAGGACGTGAAGTACTCATTCGTGGGGGATGCCGCCACTCAGTGTCCCGGTTCCTGCATTGCGTCCACATCCACGCCGAACGGGGATGCGGGTGCGGACGGAATGGCTTCTGTGCTCGCGCACGAACTGGAAGAAGCCACCACCGATCCCGATCTTAACGCCTGGTATGACCGCCGGGGAAACGAAGATGCCGATAAATGTGCCTGGACGTTCGGGACCACGAAAGCGGCGCCGAACGGGGCGCAATACAACATGATCCTCGGCACCAAATATTTCCTCATCCAGCAAAACTGGGTCAATGCCGCTGGCGGATATTGCGCGCTCTCTTATTAGGTCATCCCGATAAGCAAGACAGGCGATAGCTCCCGCGCGTTTACGTGGGAGCTTTTTCTCTTTGGTGTCGTGTTCGTAACAGATGCGATGGACGGAACGCTGATTCTATCGCCCTTCTTTCGTTTCAGCGTCGCGGTTCACGGAACGCTCTGCAGTCCGGCATTCAAAAAAAACACAAATAAGGGATTCACAGAACCTGGTAAAAAGTGATATACCAGAAGAACTTGAAACGTTAAAAGGTAGCTGAGGGGCTCTTTTTCCAAGATTTTGCAGTCTTGCCTTTGTTTGACCGCGATGGGTGTGCAAACGCCCTGCGTGCTTTGCTGCGTCACAACCGGATCTCAGGGGGTCCGCTTATGAAATCATTCAGAATCGTTCTTACTGTCATGTCTCTGTCGCTGGCCTTGATGCCTGCGGCGAACGCCCAATCTGTAACGGGTTCCGTGTCCGGCACCGTAGTCGATAGCGGTGGCGCAGTGGTCGCTGGCGCCAGCGTGCAACTCATCAACGACATCTCCCGGCAGCCGCGCGAATTCAAAACCAGTTCCGCAGGCGAATTCGAATTCATCAGTATCATTCCGGGTGGCTACAGTCTGAAGATCGTGCAGCCAGGCTTTAAGACCTACGAACAGAAGAACGTGACTATCAGTTCGCAGGAACGCGTGGATTTGCATACCATCAAGCTCACTGTCGGCGACGTGAGCACATCGATTGAAGTGCAGTCTGAAGCGGCCCACGTGGCAACGGACAGTTCCGATCGCTCTCAGAACGTGAACCTGATGCAGATTGCGGACACGCCGGTACGGGGCCGCGACTTTATGGGCGTTCTTAAGACGCTGCCGGGTGTGCAGGACCTTGGCAATCACGATTCTCGCGGATGGGGCGGGAATGTTCCGACGATTAACGGGGGCCAGCAGGGCCAGGTTGTTGTGACGCTCGATGGTATCGTCAGTCAGGACAGCGGCGCGCCCAGCATCAACGGCTACATTGCTCCCAGCGTGGATGCTGTGGGTGAGGTGAAACTTCTGGTCTCGAACTATACTGCAGAGTACGGCGCGCGCAACGGCGGGCAGCTGAACATCACCATTAAGAACGGCGGCAACCAGTTCCATGGTACGGGCTATTACGACTGGCGCCATGAAACGCTGAATGCAAATGAATGGTTCAATAACAAGCTGGGCGTCGTAAAGCCACGGTATCGGTATCAAAACCCCGGTGGCACCATCGGTGGCCCGCTGCTGATTCCGGGCGTGCGGTTTAACAGGGACCGAAACCGGCTTTTCTTCTTCTTCTCTTACGATTACCTGGCAAATACTGGTATCGCGGGTCCGAACCGCTTCACCATGCCGACGGCGCTGGAGCGTACGGGCGATTTTTCGCAATCGCTCAATGCGAACGGTACGCCGATTCTGATCCGGGATCCGAATTCCGGTGCAGCGTGCACCACGGCTGGTGGCCCAGGATGTTTCGCGGGCAACAAAGTACCGCCAAGTCGCATCAGCGCCATTGGCCTCGCGATGCTGAATCGCTTCCCGCTGCCGAACACAACGGATCCAACCGGCGCGCGCCAGTACAACTCGATTTTCCAGTTCACCAATACTCAGCCACGTGAAGACAAGATCCTCCGCGTGGACTACAACGCAACCACGAAAGACGCGATGTTCGTTCGTCTGTTGCAGGACTATCAGGACCAGTCCGGTTACGGCGCTATTCTTGGCGCGATCGGTGACGGCTGGGGCCAGTTTCCCCACAGCTATCACATCCCTTCGGCAGGCGCGGCGCTCACCTACGTGCACACATTCAAGCCGAACCTGATCAACGAATTGACCATGGGTGTCAATCGTGCGCATCAAGGGAATAACCCCACCGATGACAAGCTGTTCGCGGCCAGCCAACTGCCACTGAAAGATGGCAGCGGCAACGCTCTGAAGCTGCCAAATCTGTTCGGTGCGAATTATCTGAATTTGTTGCCGCAGGTGAACTTCGGCCTGCCTTCCGGTTTCACCGCGCAGTCCTCTCCAAACACAATCCCGAATCTTCCTGGCTTCGGCTTTGACAGTCGCTGGCCGTTCGATGGAACCGACGAAGCGCACAACCTGACAGATAACATCACCCTCATCAAGGGCGGGCACACGATGAAGGCTGGTTTCTACTACGAAACGTCAGCGCGCAACGTCAGCGTGTACTCGACCTACAACACCGCCGGCACCTATTACTTTGGTTCTGACCTTGGGAATCCCGTGGACACCGGAAATCCCTTCTCAAACGCACTCACCGGCAACCTGTACGGTTATGGCGAAGATAATAAGAAGCAGATCAACCACGCGCGATACCGTCAGGTGGAATGGTTTCTCCAGGATACCTGGAAACCGAACCGCCGGGTCACCATCGACGCTGGCCTTCGCTTCCAGTTCCTCGGCGCGCTCCGCTCGGCTGGCGCAACGCTTGGCATCTTCGATGCGGCTTCGTACAGCAGCACTGCAGGCGGACAGCTTCTTTACCCTACCTGCACGGTGCCGGTTGGCGGAAGCGTAAGCTGCCCCACAGCCAACAAAGCTTCCATCAACCTCTTAACAGGCAAGGTTTATCCCTATGCGCAGCAGGGCACTTTCGACCCCGCTTCGTTCCCGGCGGCTGGCCTTCCGTTCTCAGGGATTCTTCAGAAGAAGGAAAATCTGTTCAACAATCCGAGTCTGGCGCTTGGCCCGCGCATTGGTCTTGCCTGGGACGTTTTCGGCGATGGTAAGACTGCGCTCCGCACCGGTTTCGGTATCTTCTACGGTCGCGCATTTGGTGTGGATACGATCGGTGCCACTGGCGCCGGAACCGGTCCGATCGCCGCTCCGCCAAATTACGTCGCTCCGATTATTCTCAATACCTCGATCAGCAGCCTGGTAGGTTCGCCGGTAGTTTATACTCCACAGGCAACCACAGGTGGCTCGCTCAACTATAAGTCGCCATCCACCTATGACTGGAGCTTCGGTATCCAGCGAGATCTGGGTAAGGGCTTTGTCATAGACGTCACTTATGTCGGCAATGTAGCCCACAACCAGTTCAACCAAAATCGCATCGACTTTAACGCGGTGAAGCCATATACGACCTGGACCCCCACCGCCAACAATGGCTCGCCCGGGACGGTGGCTAAGTACCTGGATCCCACCAGTGGGAGCGGCGGAACAGGTGGCCTATATTCCACCAACCTGATCCGGGCGCTGTCCGGCGGATACAACTGGGGCGCGATCCAGGGCTATACGCAGGACGGCGAATCCAATTATAACGCTTTGCAGGTCGCCATTAACCGCCGTTTCAGCAAGCGTTTCC
>JAUZEU010000229.1 GCA_030838885.1 Bryobacterales bacterium
AACGAAGCTCCTAACAGTTGTAAAATCCCGCCACCAATCAGGCCCTGCAGATAGTGCCCGAGGCGGAGCCATCTTCAACCGTTTCAATCGCTCTCAGGAACAGCTGCGCCTAATTTGCACAGCGGTGCCCTCAAACATATACACTGCCAGGTTTTTCAATAAAGATCCAGGTCTAACGTGAAGATTCTTAGAGGTTTTTTCCTTGGCCCTTTTTCGACCACCTGAACTGTTACCGCCATCCCGACTAATTAGTCAATGCATTTATAACTCAGGACAGTAGTTGATATGGTGCAGATTACCATGCGCGTCTTCGCAGTTTGGAGATCTGTCCACTCCCCTCCTATCACGGGGATGGCCAGATGCGCACCAATGAAAGCCTGGAAGCGACCACGGCTTATAACCTGAATAGCCATAAATTGTGGGCGGACGAGTCGGAATACGCTGAGCCCGCCGCTCACGCCCGAAGGCGACGCTGATCACTATGACCAGACCTACGCCGAGTTGCTGCATAAGATTACGGCACAACACCGACTGCTGGTTCCAGCCGGGCTGCGCGAGAACATCCTGGCTTATTACTCGGACCCGGACGCGCCGATCAGCACGAAGAAAAATCAGAAATCATGGAAGAGGGTTCAGTCCGAACTGGACGTCCTGCGCCAGTTAGGGGTGCCTTCGCCTTAATCGCTGTACCCGGGACGATACCTGCGTAAAGAGCGCGGGCTGCAGAAGCGGCCGTCTTGACCGCGCAAGCGAATTCATTGACCCAGACTCATGGCTGGACATGTTGCTTGGCCAGCCGCCCACGGTAATCCCGCCTGGCTTTGAGCGAAGACAGCGGCGCTTCATAGCTATCCATACTAAAATAGTTGAAATTCGCCTGGAGGAAGCCGATGCCGCTTCTCTATTTGACCCTGGCTGTGTTCTTTGTGGCAGTAGCGCACGGGCAGATTGCAACCACTACTTCCCTGGTCGGCAACGTTACGGATGCGACTGGAAAAACCATTGCAGAATCTCGTGTCTCGGCTGTGAACCGGGATTCGGGCGACACTTATTCGGTTCTTACGAACGAGAAAGGGAACTATAACATCCAATTCGTTCGCGTGGGAACTTACAACCTCTCCGTGGAGAGGTCCGGATTCCAGCGGCTGGAGAAGACTGGCATCGTCGTGGGGAACAACGAGGTGGTCCGCAATGACATTACGCTGGCGCTCGGCGTGCTCTCAGAGTCGGTGACGGTCCAGGCCATTACCCAGGCGATTCAGACGGACGACGCCACCGTTTCGGAACATATTACCAGCAGAGTCGTTTCGGAGCTGCCGCTAAACGGACGAGACCCCATGCGCCTGGCCACGACTACTCCGGGTGTGATTCAGGGACTGAAGACGACTACTGGGTTTCCGCCAGGCATCGACTTCATCGGCGCCGGCACGCGTGAAGTCCAGAACAGCATCTCACTCGACGGAATCAGCATCGTAAACAACCTGATCACCAACACCTCGACCCGGCCCATGGTGGAAGCAATCCAGGAACTGGAGGTCCAGACCGGAACCTACCCGGCCCAATATGGCGCCTATATGGGCGTCCACCTGAACATGGTGACTAAGAGCGGCACCAACCTTTTGCACGGAAGCGTGCTGGAATTCCTGCGCAACGATGTTCTGGACGCCAGGCCTTATTTTCTGCCGAACAAAGCGAACAAGAATCCACTCCGCCAAAATCAATTCGGATTTGAAATCGACGGCCCTGTCATCCTCCCGCGCATGTACAATGGCCGGAACCGGACCTTTTTCATGGGATCGTTCGAGGCGCTGCGACAGGTGCGCGGTTCGGCGTCGCTGGCCACAATCATGACGCCTCAGATGTTTCAGGGGGACTTTTCTCAAGCGTCTGCAGCGATCAGGGACCCGACGACAGGTCAGCCGTTTCCTGGCATGGTCATTCCCAACTCGGAAGTATCGCCGGTGGTGCAAAAGCTGCAGCAGTATTACCCGCAGCCCAATGGACCCGGCATCACGAACAATTTCGCCACTGTTGCGCCGAGTAACAACAATACAGACCAGACCGTTGATCGCATCGACCAAAACTTTGGCGAGAAGGTTCGGCTCTTTTTCCGATATCAGCGCCAGCACACGACCCTGCTGGCTGGTTCGCCAAATCCTGTGAACTCCACCACGTCGCCGACAGACAGCAACAACTACACGATCGGGTACACCCATACGCTGACGCCGGCGCTCGTCAACGATCTGCGTTTCGGCCGTCAGTTCTCCAACGCATCGCTGGTGAATGACTTCTACCTCAAGCATGTGGCGGACGCAGGCGCAAGACTCCAGATCCCGGGGTTCGACGCCGACGTGCTCTACAACAATCCCGGAATTCCCGACTTCACAGTCTCCGGGTTCACGGCCTTCCTGAACATGGGTACGAACTCCTCTGTCTCCGACAAAACCTGGCAGGGCTCGGAGCAGATCGGCTGGACGCGTGGCACGCATACCATCATGGCCGGCGCCGAACTCCGTAAGCTCATCACCGGTGTGGAAGGCGGTACCAGTTCGCGCGGCGTCTTCAACTTCACCGGGCAGTTCACCGGGTATGCGCCGGCGGACTTCGTCCTTGGGATCCCGCAGAGTCTGACTACTCCCGTGGCGCAGACGCGCGGTGTGATTGCGGAATGGCGGGATGGATTTTTCGTCCTCGACAAATGGCAGGTTTCCCGCAAACTCACCCTCAACTACGGTGTCCGCTACGAGCTCCCCACTGTGCCCTACTCTGTCAACGGCTACGCCACCGAACTGAACCCGCAACAGAATCTGCTCGTACCCGTGAACCCGCCCCAACCGGGATTCAAGCTCATCTATCCGAATCACAACGATTGGGCGCCACGCATCGGCTTTGCATACCGTGTGACTGGAAAGACGGTACTTCGCGGTGGATACGGAATTTACTACAATCCAAACCAGACAGATGACTTCACTTTCCTGAATTTGAACCCGCCGTTCGCATCATCGACTACTTACACATCGCTGCCGTCCACGCCGACGCTCTCCTTGGCAACTCCCAATCCGGCGGGATCCGCGAATGCGTCCGCGTTGCCTAACATGATCACGTGCAACTGGAGTCTTCCCACGCCGTACATGAGTCAGTGGAGCTTCGGAGTGCAACGCGAACTGTGGCGCAACAGTGCCCTGGTGCTGGAATATACCGGTTCTCATTCGGTGCATCTGGATCGGAACTATTACAACAACACACCGCTGCCCGGGCCCGGCGACATAGCGGCACGCCGTCCGAATCGCCTTTTCGGCCAGATCCGCACGATCCAAAACGATGAAATTGCGAATTACGAAGGCCTGAGCGCTGTCTTACGCCATCGCTTCTCCCATGGCTTGCAATTTCTGGCGAGTTACACCTGGTCACATACGCTTGATGTTTCCACAGACTCGAATAATGGTGGAACTCCGATGAACCCGTACAACTGGCGCCAGGATTACGGCAATTCCAATTGGGACATTCCCCACCGTTTCGTGACGCATTACCTCTACGAACTGCCGGTCTTCCGCGGATCCAGAGGCATTCTTCATTCGGTCCTCGGAGACTGGCAACTCAGCGGCATCACCACCCTGCAAAGCGGCTTGCCGTTCAATGTCACCATCTCGACCGACACAGCAAACACCAGTGCCCGCGGCTTGTACCGGCCGAACCTGGTGAGCCCGCCTTACGCCAACTGCGGTAGCGGGCGCCTTAGCGGGTGCATCAGTACGGCAGCTTTCGCGTCCCCCCCGCAGTACACGTACGGGACGGCGGGACGCAATCTGCTCCACGGGCCGCACTTGTTTGACACGGATTTATCCATCGCCAGGAAGTTCCGGATCTCCGAACGCCTCAGATTCGAATTTCGCGCCGAGGCTTTTAATCTCTGGAATTCGTCGCAATTTAGCAATCCAGGTGCGGTCTTCGGAACAGCATCATTTGGAAACATTACGTCCACTTCGATCGAGAAGCGAGAGATCCAGTTGGCGGGCCGCCTTTTTTGGTGAAATTAAGAAGAGCTCTTTGATGCGAGCTGAAGTTGCGTGCCGGGAAGTCCCATCAGTGGGTGCGACCCAAGCAGTACCGGCGCGGGCACGCTTCGATCGAGGAGCTGCGAATGCGCTATAACAGACCGTAAGGAAAACATGGGTAGTGAGCCCTGCTACCGCGTTGATGATGCCAGCTGTTCCGGCTGCGTCAACGGCCGGCCGGCGCGACGTTTGACATCGCGCTTCGTTCCCGACACAGTCCGGCTGAGTGTCCTGGCCACAGGCTGCTGCCTGGCGATTTGTAGTGCCGGTTCGCCTCAATTCCGGTCCGTGCGAGTGCCCACTGTCAACGGAGGAGACATCCCGTTCACGCACATGTCGCTTGAAAAAGCGCCAGCCCTCGGTATCGTGAATCGAATCGTACAGGACGATCAGGGATTCCTCTGGTTTGGTTTCTACCACGGTCTGCTGCGTTATGACGGATATCAGTTCCGGGCATTCCTTCAGGAGCCAGAAGATCCGAACAGCGTCAGCGGCGTGAATGTCCGGGCGCTTATCAAGGATCACACGGGGAAGTTGTGGATCGGCTCCAGCCAGAGTCTCGACCAGTACGATCCGGTCAATGGGGCTTTTAAACATTTCCCGACTAGTGCGAGCAATACGAGCAATGCATGTGACTCGATAGCCAAGTTGCGAGATATTACTGAAGACCGGAACGGAATCATCTGGCTCGCCACAGATGACGGCTTGAAGCGCCTCGACCCGTCAACATCGAAACTGGACTGCTATCAGCATCGACAGGATGATATTTCGAGCATCGCATCCGATTTTGTCAAGACTGTGCTTGAGTCCCGAAATGGGACGCTCTGGGTAGCCACTGCGCTCGGCCTGGAGATCTTCGATCCGCCGACCGGGAAGACGAGCCGGCTCGTCACTTTGCGTGGACCTTCCGGAGCAAGCCTCAGCTTGGATGGGAACAAGGTATCCATGCTGGAGGACCACGCAGGTGTCCTCTGGATTTCGATTCCTGGCCAACAGGAATGCGGGCTGGTATCGTTTAACCCGAGCTCAGACGTTCAGAGCACTTATACATTTGGTCCCGGTCCAATCGACACGGGCTTCTCCATTATCGAGGATGAGGAGCAGACTCTGTGGTTCGCCTACTGGAACCAGGGACTCGTCAGATTGGACCGAGACCGCAAACGGGCCATTCTTTACCACAATAATCCGAGCAAGCTCAGCAGCCTGAGTGCAGGTGGGGTCATGACCCTGCTGCAGGATCGCGATCATCGAATCTGGGTCGGCATAGACCCAGGAATGGTCGACTGGTTCGACCCTCGCCAGCGGTCATTCCGAAGTTACTTCCATGATCCTGGCGACGCGAACAGCCTGAGCAACGGCGCCGTTGTGTCTGTACTTCAGGACAGCCGTGGATTTCTGTGGATCGGAAGCCTGTACGGGCTGGATCGATTCGACCGGAGAACGGGGCAAGTCACTCGTTATTCGGGCAGGCGCGTCTCGGGGCATTCGATTTTCCGGACCGTGCACGCAATCGCTGAGGACCGTGCAGGGAATCTTTGGTTTGGCGAATGGGGGAACGGACTCGACCGCCTGAATCCCCGAACGGGCGACATCAAATCCTATCGTCACGATCCCGACAACCCCTCGAGCCTAAGCCACGATGTTGTCGAGAGTTTATTCGTCGATCGCCGGGGTACGTTGTGGGTCGGCACCTACGACGCCCTTAATCGTTTCGACCCCACAACAGGCCGGTTCCAGGCTTACAGGAGCCCGGTCCCCGGGCTAAGCGAGTACCGGGCAATAACGGAAGACTCCAGCGGAGCGTTGTGGCTGGCGAGTCTGGGAAATGGGTTGCACCGCTTCGATCCGGAGCGAGGCCAGTTTACGGTCTATCGAAATGAACCAGGCAATCCACGGAGCCTCAGCAACGACGTTGTGACTTCGGTGTACGTTGATCGCGCGGGGACGGTTTGGGCCGGCACAAACCACGGACTGTGCCGGCTGGATCAGTCCAGCCACACCTTCACCTCATATTTCGCACGCGACGGACTCGCCGACAGCGCAGTGAAAGGGATACTCGAAGACGAACGCGGTGATCTCTGGCTGAGCACCAGCGCCGGGCTTTCACGATTCAATCCGCGCGGAGGAATGGTCAGGAATTACTATGCCTCCGACGGCCTGCCCGGAAATGAGTTCAGGTTTGCCGCTGCATCAAAGAGCTCAACAGGCGAAATGTTCTTCGGATCCTCCGCGGGATTGCTGGCGTTCTTTCCGGAACGCGTGAATGACAACACCACTCCTCCGCCTGTTGTACTGACTGATTTCTGGTTATTCGGCAATCGTTGGAGAGCAGGGAAGGACCCGCTGAAGCAGTCCATTTCCCTCACCCGGTCTCTGACCTTCGCGCCAGGGCAAGACATCTTCTCATTTGAATTTTCCACTCTCAGCTATTCAGACCCGACGCGAAATCGGTACAGATATCGACTGGAAGGGCTGGAGAAACAATGGAATGAGAGAGATAGCACCCAGCGACTTGTGACTTACACCACTCTTGCGCCAGGCGACTACGTGTTTCGCGTTCAGGGCAGCAACAGCCTGGGGGTGTGGAACACCATTGGCGCCAACGTCCAGATCAAAGTCTTAGGGCCCTGGTGGACCTGGTGGTGGGTTCGTGCGGCGTTCATGTTGTTGACCCTCACGGCCATGATTGCGCTCTACCGCTTCCGAGTGCAGCGCCTGGCGTACCAGTTCAATCTGCGCCTGGAAGAGCGAGTCGGCGAACGTACGCGCATCGCACGCGAACTGCACGACACCCTGTTGCAGAGTTTCCACGGGTCGCTATTCCTGTTTCAGGCGGTTCGCAACATGCTTCCACGGCGACCCGAAGCGGCAATGCAAGCTCTCGACGGCGCGATCAACAGGGCGGAGCGCGCTATCGCCGAGGGCCGGGATGCGATTCAGGACTTGCGTTCCGAGTCGTGGGCGCACAGCGATCTCGAGCACCTCCTCACCGCGACGGGTCAGGAATTGGAGGGCTCTCAGGATGCAGGACACGATTCGGCGAGCTTCAGCGTGACAGTAGAAGGGAAGAGGCAAGCCTTGTCTCCGATCCTTCAGGACGAAGTCTACCGGATTGCCCGCGAGTTATTACGAAATGCGTTCCAGCACGCACAGGCGCGTCAGATCGAAGCCGAGATCCGGTACGACCACGCCCAACTTCGCTTGCGTATCCGCGATGATGGAAAGGGCATAGACCCGAAGGTCTTACAGGAAGGCGGGCGCGCCGGACACTGGGGGTTGCCCGGGATGCGTGAACGTGCGAAACGAATAGGGGCACGATTGGATCTCTGGAGCGATGCCGGAGCGGGCACAGAAGCTGAGCTGACCGTTCCCGCCTCTGTTGCTTACGGAACATCCAGCAGCGGTCCTGGATTCAGGCGATTCCGTAAGAAGGCGGCGAAGGCGTGAGCTGCGACCCTCGCCCGATTCGGGTTCTCGCTGTTGACGACCATGCGATTCTCCGCGAGGGGATCGCAGCGCTGGTCAACGCTGAATCCGACATGAAGTTGGTCGCGGAAGCCTGTGACGGACGGGAAGCTATCGAACAGTTCCGATCGAACCGGCCGGATGTAACGCTAATGGATCTTCAAATGCCGGCTCTGAACGGCATCGAGGCAATCATCGGCATTAGAACCGAGTTCCCCAATGCCCGAATCATTGTCCTCACCACGTACACAGGCGACGTCCAGGTGTTGCGCGCTCTTAAAGCTGGCGCGAGGGCCTATGTGTTGAAAGGCGAGGTGCACAGAGACCTTCTCGAGACCATCCGTGCTGTCCATGGCGGGCAAAAACGCATACCCCCGGAGGTCGCCGCGCAGCTGGCCGACCACGCCGCGGAGGAGGACCTGACCTCACGCGAGCTCGATGTGCTCCGGCTGATCGCGACCGGGAACGCGAACAAGGAGATAGCCTGTCAGCTTTCAATTGCAGAGGAGACGGTCAAGAGCCACGTCACGAACATACTCGCCAAGCTTGGCGCTAACGACCGTACCCACGCCGTCACGATAGGGCTGAAGCGCGGTATTATCGAACTGTGAATCCCCTGAAAGTGGGATATCCCGACCGCACTTTCGCGGGTTTCGATTGCGTTGCAAATCTCCTACTCTGTAGGCGGGAGTATTTTGCAACGGCTATTCTCGACGTTCGCCGATGGTTTGCCTGGCATAGGTCTCTTGCTCCTGCGGCTGCTTACAGCCATTGCGCTGATCCATTTTGCGATTGCCAGCATGCTTGAAACACCTCCGTTAACGATCGTCGTCCTGCAATTCATCGCCGCCTGTGCGGGGATACTTCTTCTGGTCGGTTTGTGGACCCCAGTTGCGGGAGCACTCGCAGCCATCGTCGAGGTGTGGATCGCTTTCTCACGCCTTTTCTCACATCCTGGCGATCCATGGATTGCCATCACACAGGCGGTCCTTGGCGTCATTTTGGCGATGGTCGGACCTGGCGCCTGGTCCGTCGATGCCCGGCTCTTTGGCAGGAAGCGCATCGATATTCCGGACTTGTAGAGGCGCTTTTTTCTCCCCCTAAAGTGGTAGCGTCAAGTCTCCCGATATAAGTAATCCCCCCCCCCACTATTCAGCGAAGCAACCGACCCACTAAATAGGGTTGGCAGTATGCGGGAATGATTTCACAATCAATCAGAAGGCAAAAGCGGAAACGGTGGCCGTCAAGAGAAACAGTAAGGGGGAACCAATGACTACAACTGAACTGAACCGATCTCGAGCCGACCGCAATCTTGAGGAGGTTCAGGGCCAGGCAGCGACCTCCACGGTCGCGGTGCCTGACGATCGAAGCTATTACATGCAAGGCTCCCTGAGGGCGCCAAGAAGGAGAATCAAAATGCCGAAGCTCACATTACTAGACCCGACTAAGACGGGAAAGCAGGCGGAGGATCTGGAGAACCAACTCCGCCACTTTGTCGTTGGACAAGAGGAAGCAATTCGCCAGATCGTGAGGTCTTACCAGACTCACATGGCGGGACTGTCTCCGGCCGGACGGACGATCGGAAATTTTCTCTTCCTGGGGCCGACGGGCTCCGGAAAAACTCGCATCGTAGAGGCGACCGCCGAGTCCCTGCTGAAGAATCCCCGAGCCGTAATCAAGATCGATTGCGCGGAGTTTCAACACAGTCATGAGATCGCGAAGTTAATCGGGTCGCCCCCGGGATATCTGGGACACCGCGAAACACATGCTCTGTTGTCTCAGGAAGCGCTGAATCAGCATCACACAGATTCGGTGCAGCTTAGTTTCGTACTCTTCGACGAAATCGAAAAGGCCTCAGACGCATTGTGGAATCTCCTGCTGGGCATCCTTGACAAAGCAACATTGACTCTGGGCGATAATCGAAAAGTCGATTTCTCAGCAGCCATGGTCTTTTTGACCAGTAATCTTGGCGCGGCTGAAATGAGTTCGCTGGTGAGCCCGCGACTGGGCTTCCACGTTCCTTCGTTCGACGGCCCCGGTAGCAATGGGAAGCTTAGCAGCCGGATATCGGACGTCGGTGTCGCGGCTGCCCGTCGGAAGTTCACGCCGGAATTTATCAATCGTTTGGACAAGATCGTAGTCTTTAGATCTCTGGGCAAAGTGGAATTGCGCAAGATCGTTGACATTGAGCTTGAGATGGTGCAACAGCGTATTCAGAGTGCCGCCGCAACCAAACCGTTTCTGGTGGATGTCACCGACAGCGCCAGGGAGTTTTTGCTGGTCGAAGGCACCGATTTCAGGTATGGCGCACGGCATTTGAAGCGTGCTATCGAGCGCCTGCTCGTGCAACCACTGTCGAACCTGATGGCCAGCGGCCAGATCCACCGTGGCGATTGCATCCGCGTGAGCCACGAGGACAGGTCAGCCGCTCTTCTGTTTGGCCGCGAACCGGAAGCCGCCCGAGCGTGGGGGATCGCAAGCCGAGCGGCATAGAAAGCGTTCGAGAGGCACTACTTAAATTGGCATACGGAACGTACGAAAGGAGTCGAGAATGGCGACACAAACGTGTTGGGCAAATGAAGTGCCCGCAATCAATCA
Source organism: Bryobacterales bacterium (assembly GCA_030838885.1). GTDB lineage: Bacteria > Acidobacteriota > Terriglobia > Bryobacterales > Bryobacteraceae > BOG-234. The sequence continues at coordinate 10,119 of JAUZEU010000229.1, forward strand.
CAGCGTATCCCCTGAAGTTCAGGATGCGCCGTCGGCGACAATCGCGCTCAAGGGCGACGGACTGTGCGGCTGGGGATTCCCTAACATCGTCGGTAACAGCGCCGCGCTCAGTCGCGTACTTGACATGGTGCGGATGGTGGCGCCGACCGACGCCACGGTGCTGATCAAGGGGGAAACAGGAACTGGCAAGGAACTGATTGCAGAAGCCATTCACCAGCGCAGTGACCGATCGAACGGCCCATTTGTGAAAGTGAATTGCGCCGCAATTCCTGCAGGTTTGCTGGAAAGCGAGCTGTTCGGTCACGAGCGCGGCGCCTACACCGGGGCGGTCACGCGTACTATTGGACGGTTTGAGCGCGCTCACAAGGGTACCCTGTTCCTGGACGAGATCGGAGATCTCCCGCTGGAGCTGCAGCCCAAGATCCTTCGCGTCCTGCAGGAAAGACAGTTCGAGCGTTTAGGCGGCACTGCCACAATTCGCACTGATGTGCGTGTGATGTGCGCCACACATCAGAATCTCATTGAAATGACCGGTAGACGTGAATTCCGAGCCGATCTATTTTATCGGCTTAGTGTGTTTCCTATTGAACTACCGCCGCTGCGTGATCGCCCCGAAGATATCCGTTTGTTAGTCCACCACTATGTAAGGGATTACGCTGCTCGCATGAACAGGCGAATCACGGCCATTTCGGAGGAATTCATGACGGCTCTTGTACGTCATTCATGGCCGGGCAATGTCCGGGAATTGCAGAATTTCATCGAACGTTCCGTAATTCTCTCGACCGGCGGCGTGCTGAGTGGTTCTCTACCCAAAGTCACTGGCACATTGAAGTTATCCGCGGCTATGACGCTGGAAGAGGCGGACCGCTCGCACATCCTTCAGACTCTCGAGCAGACAGAGGGTATGGTGGGCGGCCGGAATGGCGCAGCCGCCCGCCTGGGCCTGCCGCGGACGACTTTGATCGCCAAGATGAAGCGGCTGGGTATCAATCACGGGCAAAGCTCGGCGTTGCCAGAGCAATCAGCAGCATAGGTCGCAATTTCGGCAGATCCAATTGGTCGGTTCCCTGCAGTGAGTCGAATTTCTCACGAGGCAATAGGCTCAGGAAGCTCGAGGCAGCAGTCTGACGCAGGAAGGGTGTTCATGCCGGGCGACGCCGAAAGAGAGCACATTCCGGAAGTTCTGGAGATGCGCCCAGGATTGGATCGCGGGCGAGGGTGGTACCGCGGCGGCCTTAGGAGTGCCTCTGTCAGAGACGCCCTGTCCCTTGGACACTTGGTAGTGGTTCAGTTTGATTCACATGCGGACTGCCGCCATTCTCGCTGGCTGGAACACTCAGCAGGTTAAGTGCTGACGGTAATGCACCATTCTGGATTGCCTGGGGCGACAGCAGACACGAAGAACCAACCGCGCCGCTCAACAACTCCAGCTTTCATGCGGTTGAGCAAACGTGACTACATCTGGACATCGGGTGCATATTTTCGCCATCTGTCGATCTCAAACTTGAAGGTGGCCAGCGGTGAGGGTGGGATACGGACTGCTGACGCCC
>JAUZEU010000240.1 GCA_030838885.1 Bryobacterales bacterium
GGAGCCTGGCGCCTTACCCGTTACGCCCGACTGGCGAGGCAGAACGTTCTGGTGGAAGAGGCGCCTCTGGAACCGTCTGCGCCTGCACGTTCCACTGCCAAAGTCCGGGCTTAAATCTGTTCTATTCAAGACATTAGAATTAGCCGCAATCTAAAACGTATTATCGGTCTGCTATCCTGGAAACAGGATTCGGACGGTCCTACATGCGCTACGACACCCGGTACCGAAGTCGCAGTTCGCTCTTCTATTCTTCATTTCCAAGCGGCGTGAAATGGCTGATTATTGCCAATGTCGCCGTTTATCTGGTGTACTTTTTCGGTTCGTTTTTACAGGGCGATGAAATCTTTCGCGGCCTGAAGCTTGTGCCGAACGACGTGGCGCACGGCGAGATCTGGCAGCTGTTCACGTATCTCTTCCTGCACAGCCTGAGCGGCCCGGGACACATCCTGTTTAACATGCTGGGGCTTTGGATGTTTGGCGCTCCCATCGAACAGACCTGGGGAACGAAGCGCTTCATTCAGTACTACTTTCTTTGTGGCGTGGGCGCGGGGGTTTGCGTCGTGGTCGCGAATTTACTGTTTGGCAACCCTTATCTCGCGGTGTTGGGCGCGTCCGGCGCGATTTACGGCCTGCTGCTCGCCTTCGGAATGCTCTTCCCTGATCAGGAGATCCTGGTCGCATTTGTGTTCCCGATGAAGGCCAAGTATATGGTCATGCTCTTCGGGGGCATCGCGTTCGTCTTCTCTTTTCAGAGGGGCAGCACGGTCAGCAACCTGGCGCACCTGGGCGGCATGATCTTCGGTTACATATATATCAAAAGCCAGTTCAGCCGGCGCCCTTCGCTGGCTGCTGCTCCTGGGTTCCGCTTTGACCTGAAACGCCGCTGGAAAGAATACAAACTGCAGCGGGCGAAGAAGAAGTTTCAGGTGTACATGAGGAAGCACGACTCGAAGCGCGGACCCTGGGTCAACTAGGCGAACGGGAAACCCTCACCCGCGCGGCGGCGTCATTTCGTATTATCTAAAGCAGAAGCCTTATGAAGAACTGGATGGCAGCTTCCGTGGCCGCATTTGGCCTGATGGTTGGCGCGTTGGCCCAGGAAGGTCCGGCGCAGCAAGGCAGCGAGACGGTCGCGAAGCCCCGCAAGAAATCCGATTCCGCCAAGCCGGCCCATACGGATCCCGGCAACCTGCCGAAGATACCTTCGAAACTTACCCCAAAGAATAAAGACGAGGCGGGCGGAGATGTCAGCTTCAAAGTCGAAACCAACATTGTCAACGTCGATGTAGCGGTGCTGGACAACAAGGGTAATCCCATCCCGAAAATCCCGAAGGGCAACTTCCGAATCCTTGAAGACAACGTGCCTCAGACAGTCACGCAGTACGCCGTCGGGGAGGCTCCCATGACAGTGGCGCTCGTGATTGAATTCAGCAACCGCTATCAGTCGTATTGGGGTCAGGGGTGGTACGAGACGCTCTCGGCCGCGTATGGCTTTACGCAGACTCTTCGCCCTGACGATTACATCGCGATCATTGCGTACGATCTCCGGACCGAAATTCTGGCAGACTTCACCAACGACAAGAGCAAGATCTCCGAAGCCATGCAGCGGCTGCGAATCCCGGGATTTTCCGAAAGCAATATGTTCGACGCGATTACCGACACGGCAGACCGGATGAAAAACATCGAAGGCCGCAAGGCGATTGTGCTGATCACCTCCGGCATCGATACCTTCAGCAAGCTCACTTACGATAAGACCCGAAAGAGTCTGCAGGAATCGGGCATTCCCGTCTACTCCATCGGTATCCTGCAGCTTGCGCGGCAGATGGCTGAAGCGCGCGGGGGCAACATGATCGATTTTCTACAGGGTGACAACGAACTGCGTACTTTTGCCAAAGAGACCGGCGGCCAGGCATTCTTCCCGCGCTTCATGGCGGAAATGCCCAACAATTTCTTCGCGATCAACCAGGCGCTGCGCAATCAGTATCAGCTGGGGTATTCGCCCACTAATCAGGCGCGCGACGGTAAGTTTCGCAAGCTCACCGTGCAACTGGTCAACCCCGCGACGAATGAACCATTGAAGGTGACTGACGAAAAAGGTAAGCCCATCAAATACCAGATTATCGCGAAAGCCGGCTATAAGGCGCCATTACCGGTCGAATAGAAGGCACGCTACGCCGGACTATTAAAGGAAACTTCCGGGACGGCGAAGTCAAGGACTGAATCCGCTCTTGTTTCAGCCTGATGCAGCCCCGTTGACACGATCATGACGGCTCTGTTACGTTCGTTCCGTCCCCTTCATGAAAATCGATCCCGTTTCTCCTGTCAGCATTTTGCTCGTCGATGATAATACGCATGGTCTCATTGCGCGAAGCATGATTTTACAGGAACTCGGGCACACCGTGGCTTCGGCCGAGAGCGGTGAGGAGGGGTGGGAGCTTTTCCAGAAAACGCACTTCGATCTGGTGGTTACAGACTATCGGATGGGCAAGATGGACGGTCTCGAATTGATCCGTCTGATACGTGCTTCGGAGTCGCCCGCGCGCATCATCCTGCTTTCGGGTTTTGTGGGCTGCCTCGGTATGTCGCATGCAGCAACAGGTGCGGATGAAGTGATCGCGAAAAGTAATAAGGAAGTTCCGGAATTGCTGCGGGCAGTGAGGAAGCTGGCCCATAATCCGCCGCGGCGCAAAGTGGGTTCGCAGGTTCGCGCTGCCCGTCTCTACAAAACCGGCCTCGCCTGATGGTTTCTTCGCGCGGGGCACTGCTCGCCGTATTTGTGGCGCTGGCCATAAACGCACTGCCCGCCGTGGTGAAACGTCCCGCGACAACCGGCTCCAGCATTAAGAAGCCCATCGCGAAGAAACCTGCAAGTGGCAAGAAGATACCGCCGAGCGCAACGCCCGTATCAGACCAGGCCATCGCTGCCCGATGGCTGAAATCTTTGACGCTGCGCGAGCAGATCGCACAACTGATCATCATTCCGTTCAGCGGGCTCCCGATGAACACACGCACGCGCGAATATCGCAACTTCACGTATCTGATGACAAAGGAGCACGTAGGCGGACTCATCCTCATCAACGTGCCGAATGGCCGTACGAACGCCAAAGCGGATCCGCTTGAAGTTGCCAGTTTCCTGAACCGGATGCAAAAACTGGCTAAGGTTCCGCTGATCGCGGCAGGCGATTTCGAGCGCGGCGTTTCCATGCGTATGGATTCCACCACCATCTTTCCCCACGCGATGGCCTTCACTGCCGCAGGTGACCCGGCCCTGGTCAGGAAGCAAGGACAAATAACCGCGAAGGAAGCGCGAGCGATCGGCTTCCACTGGATTCTGTATCCTGACGCAGACGTCAATAACAACCCGGATAACCCGATCATCAATATTCGCTCTTTTGGTGAAAACCCTGCCGATGTTTCCAGGATGGCCTCAGCCTTCATCGAAGGCGCACATGCGGTGCTGCCCGGCTCGCGCGTGCTGGTGACCGCCAAACATTTCCCGGGGCATGGAGATACCGCGACAGACACGCATTTCAACCTGGCTACCATCACTGGTGATCGGACGCGTCTGGAACAGGTGGAGTGGGCTCCGTTCCGAGCCGCGATTCAGGCAGGAGTGGATTCGGTTATGTCGGCACACCTTGCCGTACCAGCACTGGAACCTCCGGATCTGCCAGCTACACTCTCGCCCAAACTTCTGAACGGAGTGCTGCGCGGCGATATGGGATTCAGTGGTTTGATCGTGACCGACGCTCTGCAGATGGGCGGCATTGCGCAAGGTTTCCCCGCGGGAGAAGCAGCTGTGAGAGCGCTGGAGGCTGGTGCAGACGTGCTGATGATGCCTCCCGACCCGAAAGCAGCCATCAACGCCGTAGTGGCTGCCGTCCGGAGCGGGCGCATCACCAGGAAACGGATTGAAGAGAGCGTCAACCGTTTACTGGTCGCCAAAGCCCGTGTGGGGCTTGCGTCGAAGAAGCTGGTGAACCTTGATGCGATCCATGACACCGTGAACTCCGCGGAGAGCAACATGGTGGCGGCACAGGTGGCGGATCAGTCCGTGACGCTGGTTCGAAACCGGGATGAGATGATTCCGCTCAAGTCGCCCCAGTCCACCGCGTTCTTTTTGCTCTCAGAGAGTCGCATTGGGATCGAAGGTCAGGCGATGGCGCTGGAAATCAGAAAGCGCGCGGCCAACGCGACGGTCATTCAGGTGGACGCGACGATGGGGGATGCCGATCTGCAGGCAGCGATCCAGCATGCAGGCGACGCCACACAATACGTGGTGGCAGCTTTCGCTTCCGTTGCTGCGTTCCGGGGGACCGCTCCGTTGGGCGGAGGCTTCCCCCAGCTGGTGCAAAGTTTGGTCGCGACACAAAAGCCGGTGGCGCTGGTCGCGCTGGGAAATCCGTATCTGCTGCGCTCCTTTCCGGATGCGGCGGCGTACATGACGGGGTACAGCACCGTACCTCCCGCGGAAGTCTCGGCCGTAAGGGCCCTCTTCGGTGAAATCGCGATTGGGGGAAAGCTTCCGGTCACAATACCCGGGTTCGCGAATTACGGCGAGGGGATCGTGCTGCCGGCCACTAAGTGATCATAGAAGGAATGAACTTCCGACGCTTGCAGGTAAGCCTGCGCATAGTTGTTCCGGTGATCGCCATCGCGACATGGGCATGCAGTTCCGCTCCCCCGGTTGAGGTTCAGGAATACACCTATGAGGTTGTTCACGCTTATCCGCACGATCCCGGGGCTTTCACCGAGGGGATTTTTTATCTCGACGGATATCTGTACGAGGGCACTGGGATGGAGAAGGAATCTTCCATCCGCAAAGTGCGCCTCGAAACAGGCGAGGTGGTGCAGAAGCACGACCTTCCCGAGCAGTATTTCGGCGAAGGCATTATCAACTGGAAGGACCGCCTGATCGAACTCACCTATAAGTCGCAGGTGGGCTTTATCTACGACCTGGCAGGATTAACCGTTCGAAAACAGTTCGAATACCCCGGCGAAGGCTGGGCTTT
>JAUZEU010000249.1 GCA_030838885.1 Bryobacterales bacterium
TCGGGGCAGGGTGGAATCCATGGCGCGCGTGCATCCGGGTGCGGCTTCAGCGTTCATTCCGGCACAGGCCGATCTTCCGGTGCTGCGGGAGGCTGTGCAGCAGTGCAGAGCCTGCGAACTCTGCGGCCTGGCGACGCAGGCCGTTTTCGGAGAGGGTAACCGCGGTGCTCGGATCGTGCTGGTCGGCGAACAGCCTGGAGATGAAGAGGACCGCGCGGGTCGGCCATTTGTAGGTCCAGCGGGCCAGGTACTCGAAGCGGCGATGCGTCAGGCGGGCCTGGACCGTTCATCCGTTTACGTCACCAACGCCGTGAAGGCGTTCCGATATGAAGAGCGAGGCAAGCGGCGGATTCACAAAACGCCGAGAGCCGCACACATTGCCACCTGCCGCCCGTGGCTCGAAGCTGAAATCGCCGCGCTTCGTCCGGAGTTGATCATCTGTATGGGAGCCACCGCCGCGCAATCGGTGCTTGGCCGCGCGATTCAGATCAAGGCTGAACGTGGCCGCAGAGAGGAACGCCGGTGGGGTGCCGACGTCATCGTCACCTATCACCCGTCTGCAATCCTGCGCGCTCCGGATGAAGCGACCAAAGCCGAGCTATATCGGGCGTTGGTTGAAGACCTTTCGTTTCAGGCGGCGCCGAAAACTCTTTGAAAAAACGCCCGCGTCTCACGCCGGATTCTGCGGGCAGTTCGTCCGAGAGCCCCGGCCCCGGTTTCAAGAAATCCAGGCGGAGTCCATCGCTGCACGAGTTCCGTCAGGATCGCCACCTGTGCCGGATTCGTCGGTAACCGGCCATCCGCGTGACCCGTTGAGATCCGCATCCCATGATCCACGGCCCGGAAGAACGTGGCGGCATGATTTAGAAACGCGACATCTTCTTTGGCCAGATCCCCCATTTCGGCGATCACTTCAATCCGCGCCGGCGTATTCAGCACTTTGTAAAAACTCGCCGCGCCGCGCAGCCGCAAATACATCAGCACGAAATCGATATCGTAGTACCCGCCTGGACCAGCTTTCAGCGGATTGCGCGCGCCCTGCTCGCGCTCCAGCCGCAGCCGCATGTGCGCCAGATCGGTGCGCGAACGGCCACCCTGCCCATAGCGCCGCCAATCCACCTGCTGCAGCTCATTTAGGAACGCGGTGCCCCGCTCGACATTACCTGCCACCGCGCGGGCCTTCATATACGAGATGCCCTCCCAAGCCTCGGCCCGGCTTTCGAAATATTCTCTGTAGGCGGCTTCGGTCTGAACCAGCGCGCCGGCCTGACCGTTCGGCCGCAGCCGGGTGTCGATCGTAAACACCACGCCGTCCCCGGTATAAGCGCTCACAACATTAATCAGCCGCTCCGCAACGCCAGTCCAGAACTGCACCTCAGGGGCGTCGGCATCGGGAATGACGAAATTCAGATCGGCATCGGAAGCCAGGTCGAACTCGCGCATGCCGAGCCTGCCCAGCGCGATCACCATCATTTGGTTAACAGGCACATAGCCGGGGTTCGAGGGTGGCACTCCCGGTTCCTGCAGCGCCACCTCGTAGGCGGCTGCGATGATTGACTCCGCCAGATCAGAAGTCCGCTTCAGAGTCTTAAATACCGGCACCCGGTGGTACACACTGTCGCTCTGAATTCGTACCATCTGTTCCCGAAAGAACAGCCGCAGCCTGATGAGATCGCGTGGTGCCACAAAACCCCTGCGACCCTGCCGGGCGCCGACCGCTTCCCGCACTTCCGTCAGCAGTTCCGGATGCCGAACCAGCTGGTCAGCGAAATACTGGCTGTGTTCGAAAACATCGACCGCGCACGCCACCAGTTCCTCACCCTTCCGAAGACTGTCCTCCAGCATGAGCAGCAGGGGCGGGCGCGCCACCACCTTTTCGAGGAAAGACTCCATGCTCTCCTGGCTGCGCACCAGCCTCGCGCCAGCGATGAATCGCGACAGCAGCGGCGCACGGACTTCCAGGTAGCGGCTTAGATTAATCGACGGAAACTCGCCGCGTGCGGGTGTCTCCGTTACAGGAGGCTCCTCCGCCGGACCTCCCGTTTCGGTATAGGGATCACTGTAAAACATCGGGAGCTGCAGATGGATTACGCGGTCATACAGGTCCTGCACACTCGCGAAGTGCCGGTCGAGTTCGCGTTGCAACGTACTCGCGCGCGGATCCCCTGGAAGGCCCGGCATCTTCCGCGCCAGCAAATCCAATTGCTCCGTCTGCCTGGGCAATGAGTGAGTTTGGCGGTCTTCCGCAAACTGCAGCCGGTGTTCCAGGTGGCGCAGAAACTGATAGGCCGAAGCAAGCCGTGAATATTCGGCATTCGACAACAATTCCTTATCACGCAACCTCGAAAGCGCCAGCAACGTGCCGCCGTGCCGCACCCAGGGCTCACGCCCGCCATGCAAACGCTGCAGACACTGCACCAGGAACTCGATGTCACGGATGCCGCCCTTGGCCAGCTTCACGTCCACTGTGTTCTGCCGGCTGAGCCGCGCCTGCTTCTCGTGAATACGGGCGCGCGTTTCCGACACCGCCTCCACGGTGTGGAAGTCCGTTGTGGTTTTGTAGATCAGCGGCTCCACGAAGGCGAGTAGTTCCCGGCCAGGCGCTTTATCGCCAGCCGCCACACGGGCCTTGATCAGCATCTGCAGTTCCCAGTCACGCCCGCGTGTCTCGTAATACCGCCTGGCGCCTTCGAGCGACTGCACCACCTCACCCAAACGCCCGTCCGGACGTAAGCGAAGATCCACCCGGTAACACATGCCCTCAGGCGTGTAGGTGGATAGCATCTCTGTCGTCCGGTTGGCGACAAGCTTAAAAAATTCTTTGGCTGTGAGTTGCTCGTGATCGTTCTCGCCGGAGTACACGAACATGAGGTCGATGTCCGAACTGTAGTTCAGTTCCAGGCCGCCCAGCTTACCCAGAGCGATCACGCTCAACTGGTTGCCGATCTCGCCGTGTGTACGCGCGACGTCCCTGCGTACCGCCCGTAACGTAACGTTCAGCATCGCGTCTGCGAGGTTCGACAGATCCTCCGCCGTCTCAGACAGGTCCGCGAACTTCAGCACATCGCGGAGCACGATCCGCAAAATCTGCCGTCGCCGGAACAGAGCCAAATCGACTGGACGAGGCAGACCGTCGGCGGGCAATGCGGCACGGAGCAGGTCTTCGTACTGCTCTTCAAGAAATCCGCGGTGCAAATCGCGCG
>JAUZEU010000260.1 GCA_030838885.1 Bryobacterales bacterium
CGGATCCGGGCACCGCGCCCCATCCGAACCGCTTGTCTTCCCGCACCGCTACGTACATCATCGCGACGGTGTGCAGGCCCAGGCGTTCCCTCGCAGCGAGCGCATAAAGAGGCCCCTGCAGTTTGACCTTGCTCTCCACCAGCTTTTCCACATTCGCGGTTTTGCTGCTCTTGTAATCGACGATGACGCAGTCCGTCTCGTTCAGGAGGTCGATGCGGTCCACCCGGCAGTTCACTGTCACGCCGCCTGGAAAATCCAAAGCCAGTTCCACTTCCGCCTGGGAAGATGCCGGTATCCACTGTTCTGTCGCGTTTACCTTCCGCGCGGTTTCACGCAGATTCATGCGCTCCACCTCGAGCCGGAACCCAGCCGGCAGATGCCTCTCTCCGCACATGCGGTCAAACGCGGTTTCAAACAGCGCCACAAAATCGCCCTGGCGCTTGTGGTTTAGCCAGTCTTCCAGCGCCTGATGGAGAATCAGCCCGGTAATTTTCGGCTGCAACCGCTGCTCCGGGCGTTCCGGGCGTGCCCTCAGTCCGAGCGTTCTCCCGGCGAAGAACTTGAACCGGCACTGCCCCAGGTCTTCAAGCGCGGTGAGGCTGAGGCGTTGGTGGTGAATCGCGAGAGCAGCGAGAAGTTCGGGAGCATCAATGCGCCCCGGCAATCCGGCGTTTTCAGGAACCGTCTCCGAGGAGGCCCGACAGAGTTGAGCTTTGCCGATTACGAGATCAGCCAGATGCCGCGACGACTGCACGCTGTTGCCGCCCGCATCGTGCTCGGAGTATGTCAGGATCAGCGCGTGCCGCGCGCGGCTCTTCAACGCCTCCCAGAGTTCGTTTTCCTCTTTGTCCCGGTCTGAAGCTTTGCGAAGCGGGATGCGCAAAGCATCGATCTCAGCATCCGGAAAGAGCAGGTTCTGGGGATTGCGCTTCGGGAAATCGCGATCCGTCATGCCGCAGACGAAGAGCGCAGAAACGTCCCATTGACGGGCTTCAAACGCGCTCATTACGTGAACCACGTCCCGGCGATCGTCCGGCACATGCAGTGACGCACCTTCCACAACTTCCTGCGCGACGAGCCAAAACTCTTCCAGCGAGAGAAGGGTCTGCGCGTCGGGCCAGAAACCGGCGGCAGAGGTCACCGCCTCCACCCAGGCGGACAGTGCGGCACTTTGGCTGCGGGCTGTGTCGAGCGCGTGATGGTCGGCCGCGGGATCAATCAGGCCGGGACGGTAAAGGCTGCGCGCCATTTCTTCGAAGCGCCGCGCCCAATCGCGGGGCCGAACTTTGTCGTTGATCCAGGCATCAAGGGCGAAACACGGGCTGATTCGCTTCGCGAAGTCTTCCTCACAGAGAGCCGCCAGGGCCGCGGCGCCTTTGCCCGGCATGGCTTCCCTGACCTTGAAATCAAAACGGTCAAACGCCGAACTCAGGCCCCAGGCGGGGTGAGCCTGCAGGGTATCCAGAGCGGCACTGAATTCCCATCCGTTGAGCACACAACCGACTAAGCCACCGAGGAAGTTCGATGCAGGATGCTTTCGGAGCGGGCTGGAAAAGTAGAAGCGCGCGGGAATGCCGAACCGGTCGAAGGTGCCCTGCAGCAGGGGCTGATAAAAAGATGCTTCGCGTACGGCTACGCCGATTTCACGGAAGGCCATGCCTTGCTTCCGAAGCTTGAGAATTCGACGGGCGATTTCGTCGGCCTCGCGCTCCATATTTGGCGCGGCCACAGCCACAATTTGCGGCTTGCGCGCGACACCTGGCAGCAACCGGTCCTGTGCGTTGTGTCGCATTGCAAAGAGGCGGATCTCATTCTTAGATTGGGAATCAGCCAGCGTGATAGTGACGTCACACGACTGCGCGAGGGCGCTGACGAACTGGCTTTCAACCGGGCTGAAGTTGAGGAAACCATCCATCCAGATGGGCGGCTTCGTTGGGGGTACGACCGCGCTGCGGAATATGCCTCCACGTGTCTGATAGCCGCATGCGGAAACGGCAGTATCGACAGCGCTCCAGACTTTCTGGAAGGCGCGGGCATGAGCGGAGAGCTTACGGACAGCCACCAGTTTCTCCGGCATCCATGCCGCATTTTCAAACAAAGTGATTGTGTCGAGGATGGTGGCTGCCATCCCCTCCGTACCTGAGACTTCCGCGAATTCCAAGGGTTTCAGCCGACGAAGCGCATCACGGACAAAGGCGCGCAACAGACCGTCCGGAACAAGCTGAGCGGCGGGCGAACATTCCACAGCGAAGCGGCTGAGAGAGATCACTGCCGAGGGCGGGAAAACCACCCCATCGCGCGCGAGTTCATGCTGAAAATGGCGGACAAGCGTAGCCGTCGGGACGACGATACGCATGTCCCGACGACCGCTGCGCAGAGCGTCCTTAAACTCACGAAATACGAGCGCAGTCTTGCCGCTTCCAGGCGCGCCCCGGACGAGTCGAATCATAAGCCGAAGTCTGGCGAACAAACGGAGAACATAGAGTGTCCCTATCTACGTTAGCAGGGTAGCTGGCGAACGGGTTGTTCGTCGCGAAATGATCTCAAGTTCTACGAAAGCTTCCGGGCGTTTCGGCCGTCGGACGACAGACGCCGGGGAGCGCCGGTCAAAAACGTACATCCTGCATTAGCCGATCCCCCTGTGCTGTGGCTACCATCGCCCGCGGGAGAATAAATACTACGTCGTTATTAACGAGAATGCTGACCAGCCCGGCGATATCGGTGACCGTGAATTCTGAAGCTGCCGTCCGCCGTGGTAACTCTCTTCCTGAAAACTGTCCCAGTCCCCCAATTAACCTCAGCCTTTGCTCCCTCGGGACCTTGAGCATTCCCAATTCAGCCTGCAGGCCGCACCAGGTTCATACGCCTCGGTCACAAGACCGGGCTCAGGCACCATCGTAGCTGAGGGTCACCATACGTCTTGATCGGCTGACCCGAGTAGTCGAGTATCTTCGGAAAATCAATTCCGGCGTGCTCGACATCGACGCGGTTTCCATCGACGCCAACTACAATCTGCGCTTCGGGTTGGATAGCGGTGGCAGACTCCGAGAGGCGTTTCCCGCCCAGAACATTTCTGATCGAACAATGACCCCGGGTCGAAAATACTCACCTGCAATCGATCAGGCCGCTCTGGTAGCCGCGATGGACTTGGCCGCTGTCAGATCCTGCAAATCTTTTGATCGGCTTTGTCGCGAGATCGAACGGCTGATCTCGCTTCATGCACGCGTCGACTGATCACCTACTTCATAAACCCGCTCGCCCCTGACCCCGTAGCGCTCAGCTTGTCATTTCGCGGGTCGTCCAGCGCCAGCAACTTCCGCCCCAGCGGACTCAACCGCGCCTGCACCTCCGGCCGCACCAAACGCTTCTGATACTGCTGCTGGGGCTTGTCCCCGCGCGTGTAATAAACATGCATGGCGCGGCGCTGCCGGTCGGTCTTATTCTCACTTCCGCCATGCCACATATGTGAGTTCATAATCACGACCGTGCCTGCCGTACCTGTCACCAGCATCTCGCCCTCCGGCTTCGCACCTGGCTCCGGCGCCCTGCCCCCCCGATGCGACCCCGGTACAATGCGCAGCGCCCCATTAAATTCGGTGAAATCGTCCAGCATCCACACCGAATTGCAGACCGAATCCCCGTGAACGTCCGGCAGGGCGCCACTGTCCACATGAAGAGGTTGAGCGGTCTTATTATGGGGATTCGCCGACCGGATATTCAGACTGCTCAGCTTGAAATCCGCTCCCAACACGGCTTCCATGCACTCCAGCACCTTCGGCGTCTCAATCACCTTCTCGAAAATCTCGCCCTTATTGACAACATTGGCCAGGCGGCGTGCGCCTGGTTCGGACTTGAATTCGCCACCTGCCCCGTCCCCTTCTTCTGCAAACAGCTCTTCAATACGGGCATTAAATTCGTCCACCTGCGCGGGTGTCAGAAAGCCAGGCAGAATCAGGTAACCCTGCTGTTCAAGCTGCTGTTTCTCGGAATCGCTGAGCATAGCGTTTCTCCAGTTCCAGGAGTTGTCGTTTGCGGCCCAGGCCGCCACCGTAACCGCCCATCGAGCCATCCGCATTGATCACACGGTGACAGGGCACTATCACCGGAATCGGATTGCGCGTATTCGCCTGGCCAATGGCCTGAAATCCCCGTGGACGATTCACGGCCACAGCAATATCGCGATAACTACTGGTGCCACCATAAGAAATTTGCGTCAGGGCCTTCCAGACTTCCATCTGAAATGACGTACCGGCCAGATCCAGTGGAATATCGAAAACGAAGCGCTCTCCCGCCAAATACTCCCGCAGCTGCCGCTCGGCTGCATACACCAGTAAACCCGGCGCAGCCACCGCGGGTGCCTCACCGAAACGAATTGCCCGTAGGCCGCGCGCGGTCGCCTCAAGCGTTACGCCGCCCAACAAATCCGGCAGATAAAGACATTCGGAAATCAATGTACAAGCTCCTGATCCTTGTACTGTAACTGATATAGCCGCCAGTAAATTCCTCGCTCCGTGAGCAGTTCCTGATGCGTGCCGCTCTCGCGCAACTGCGCCTTGTGCATGACAAAAATCCGGTCCGCTCGCTGGATCGTGGATAAGCGATGCGCAATGATGATTGCGGTGCGGCCCTCCACCATTCGCCCCAGCGCTTCCCGCACCCGCATCTCCGTATCCGTGTCCACGCTCGAAGTCGCCTCATCCAGAATCAAATAGCGTGGCCGGTGCGCAAGGGCACGCGCAAAGCCGATCAGCTGTTTCTGCCCTGTCGAAAGTGATGCCCCGCGCTCATGCACAGGCTGATTGAAACCATCGGGCAATGACCTGATAAATCCGGTCAGATTCACCTGCGCGGCCGCCGCTTCTATATGCTCGTCTTCAATGCCTTCGGTGCCCAGCCGGATGTTCTCCCCAATCGTGCCGGCGAACAGATGCGGATCCTGCAGCACCACACCGAACCGCCGCCGCAATTCGACAGGATCCAGTTGCCTCACATCGATTCCTCCCACCCGCACTGCGCCCCGCTGCACATCGTAAAACCGCAGCACCAGACTGATGATGGTGGTCTTGCCCGCCCCCGTGTGGCCCACGATCGCCACCGTCTCATTCGGCTCAATGCGAAAGCTCACGTCGCGCAATACCCAGTCATCGCCGCTGTAAGCAAACCAGACGTGATCGAATTCGATAGGACCCGTCGTATTGGGGAACGGCACCGGCGCCAGCGGCGTCACAATACCGGCGGGCGTATCCAGCAGCCTGAAGACCCGTTCCGCCGCGGCCATTGCACCTTGCAGGATGTTGTACTTTTCGCTCAGATCCTGAATCGGGCGGAAGAACCGCAATCCGAATTGCAGGAACGCAACCAGAACTCCAAGTGATGGCCCGCCTTTGCCTGCCCGAAAGCCGCCGTAAGTCAGAATGGCGGCAAGGGACAGATACGACAGAAACTCCACCACAGGATAGAACCAGCCATACGCAGTGACAGTAGCCTTGTATGCATCCAAATGCTGGCGGTTGATATCGCCAAACTCCGCCTCGCTCCTCCGCTCGCGATTAAAGAGCTGCAGCACCACAATTCCGACAATATGCTCCTGCAGATACGAATTGATACGAGCCACCGCCAGACGGATCTTCCGGTAATTCACTGACACCACGCGCCGGAACAGCCAGGTCGCCAGGATCACCAGCGGCATCACAGCCAGCATCATGCCCGTAAGCGCGACGTTCATTCGCAGCATCGCGATCACAATGAACGAAAGCGTAAGAACATCGCCCACAATGGTCACAATGCCGGACGTGAACATGTCGTTCAGCGCGTCCACATCAGTGGTCACGCGGGTCAACAAACGGCCTACAGGATTGTGATCATAGTACGCAAGATCCAGCTTCTGCAGATGCGCCATCAGGTCGCGGCGAAGATCGAACATCGCATACTGGCCGGTGCGCTGCATCAGCCATGTCTCACTGAAATCGCAGATGAAGGTTCCGATCAGAACCAGCAGGTACAGGCCGGATATTCTGGCCAGGCCCACCCACGCATCCGGCGCCGACGAAGTGATATAGCGATCGATAGCAGTTCTGGTGAGCAGCGGCGCGCACACCTGCAGCAGCGAATACACAATGAGGCAGGCAAGCGCGCCCAGCACATGCCGCGTGTACGGCCGCATGTAATGCAGCAAACGCCGCATCAGCCTGGCATCGTAAGCCTTGCCAAGAACCTCTTCTTCCACCTAGAACCCTGCTCCTCGCCGGATAGCGGACGCATCGTCCCGGCTCTCGATGGCTTCCACCACCACGTTTCCCGGTCCCGCTGCCGCTGCAGCTGAGGTCGCAATCGGCGCGCTTCCGCTCCGGATCGTGTCCAGCAGAAACTCCATCGCAGCCTCAGTACGCGCATGCGCGAGCGCCCGGATGATGATCTTTTTCGAGTCGCCATCCGCCACATGGGCGAACCGGCCTTTCAGCCACTCCACCGCATCTGCCCGGCGGCTTGCGCCCAAAGCCACCAGCGCGGCTTCACTCACGAGTCGATCCCGCGACTCCGCCATGCCCGCAACGAACGGCAGAGCCTCAGCGCCCTCCAAAGACAGCAGACCGGCAAGGCAATCCGAAAGCACATCTGGCTCCGCATCGCCCATCAGCGCTTTGTATCGCAGCAGCAATGAAGCCGCCTCGCTGCCCACTACCGCGATGGCTTTCACCGCGCCCGCCCGAGCTGGCCACTCCCGATCTGCCAGCAACTCCACCAGCGCCTGGAGTTTCTTCGGATCGCGGCTGTTCGCCAGGCCCATCGCGCAAACTGCCCGAAATTCCGCTGCGACATCGATGCTGCCGCCCCACGTGCCTTCCATTTGAATATGTTTCATCCCGCGCCGGTACAGTTCGGCATGGTCACAATCGAGCTGTACCAACGCCCTCGAAATATGATGCAGCGCAACGCAGCCTTTGTCCGATTCGGGCCTGGCCAACAACCGTGCGAATGCGGACGCAAGCGGCGCGGCAAGCTCCGGCACGAACGCATCGCCGGAAATCCGTGCCGCCTTCGCAATTACCAGGGAGTACTTCGATTCCAGCGCCTTCCGCAGTTGCTGCACACCGTCCGCAGTATGCGCATCGACGCCATCCAGACGCGCGATCGCGCCTTCAATGGGGTCGTTCTTCATCCGTTAAACCTCGCCGAGGAAAGCGGCGCTCACTCCCCGCGCCGTCAGCGCGCGCGGACGCAGCCGAACCAAACGGTTCGGCGTATAAGGAAGGTCCATCTCCGCTTTGATGAAGTTGTCGGTAAGCGCCAGCCCCAGGGGCTCAATGGTCACGGCGGTCACCTCGCGCCCCAGCATATTCTCTCGAAAAGCCATGTTCTTCTGCGCCGCAAGATCCCGCAGCACCTTGTTACGCTCCTTACGAACCGCCATAGGGACAGACCCCGCCATCGACGCTGCCGGCGTACCGGGACGCTCCGAATACGTGAACACGTGCAGATACGTGTAGGGCATGGACTGAATAAACTGCCGCGACTCCTCGAATAACTCAGCCGTCTCGCCCGGAAAACCCGTCATTACGTCGGCGCCAACAGCAGCCTCCGGCATCAGCCTGCGAGCCTTCTCAAGACGGTCCGCGTAGTGCCGGGGCCGATACTTTCGATGCATCTTTCGCAATATCGCATCCGAGCCCGACTGCAACGGCGCATGCACGTGCTTCGCAATTCGCGGCGACTCCGCCATCAGTCCAAGCAGATCGTCCGAAAAGTCCATCGGCTCCACCGAACTCAGCCGGATCCGTGCCATATCGGTTTCATCCAGCAAACGCCGCAGCAGATCCGGCAGCCGCATCGTGTTGCCCGCTTCCCTGCCCCAGCGTCCCAGATTGATGCCCGAAAGTACCACTTCCTTGTACTTCGCAGCCAGCGAACGCACCTGATCCACGACCTGATCCGCGTCCACATATCGGCTCTTGCCGCGCACATACGGGATCACGCAGAACGAGCACCGGTTATGACAGCCGTCCTGAATCTTCAGGTTGGGCCGGGTTCGGTCGCCGGTGGCGTCAAGAATCGGAGCCGTCAAAATATCGCGCGTTTCGAAGATGTCGCTGTTCAGAATCTGGCCGTGATAAAGCGTGTCGCCCGCCACCAACTCGGCAATAGCGGTCTTATGAGAATTGCCGACCACCCACTCCACGCCCTCCATTTGGGAAAGCTCTTCAGGAGCCCGCTGGGCGTAGCATCCGGTGACAAGGATTCGCGCGTTCGGGTTTTCACGATGTACCCGGCGAATGGTGGACCGGGCGTCACTGTCCGCTTCGGCAGTTACAGTACAAGTGTTGAGAATGACAAGGTCCGCATCGGCCCGCTCGTCTGCGCCTTCCAGGCCGCGCCCGGCCAACTGCGCTTCGAGCGCAGCGCCATCGGCCTGCGTGGCGCGGCACCCAAAGTTCTGGACGAAAAATCGTGTCATTCCGCGTGTTCCGCCGGTTGCCGGAAGAGATCCGGAT
>JAUZEU010000262.1 GCA_030838885.1 Bryobacterales bacterium
TTTCTCTTCTCGCAGGCCGGGATGGTGGTCCATTGGTTGCGCAGACCCGGCCCCGGAGTACGAATCAACTTGTTCTATAACGCGCTTGGCGCCGCCACGACCGCTGTCGTACTCGTGATCATTGTTCTGGCGAAGTTCACTGAGGGTGCCTGGATGACAATTATTTTCGTGCCGGCGCTGGTCTTGCTGCTGGAGCGAATCAACCATCATTACAGGAAAGATGCCCAGGAAATGTTATCTGCGCAGGAGGTCCAGGTCTCGAGTCTGCGGCCGCCTGCGGTGATAATTCCCGTTGATTCGTGGAATCGCGGCACCGAAAAAGCGGTGCGGCTTGCTCTGATGCTGTCGGACGACATCACCGCTCTGCACATCAGCATGGAAGAAGATGATCAGAAGCGGCTGAAAGAAATCTGGAAGGAGAAGGTCGAGCGGCCCGTCAGGGCGACGAGGTCCGTGGTTCCATCTCTCCGGGTTGTTGATTCGCCTTATCGCTGGCTCTACCAGCCCATTGTGGAATTCGTGAAAAAGACCAGGGAGGAAAAGCCGGACCGCCTTATCGCGGTAATCATTCCAGAATTGATAGAACGCCACTGGTACACGTATTTGCTGCACCCCCGGCGGGGCGCGAGACTGCGGCATCTCCTCTATGAAGAAGGTGACGACCGCACCATCGTCATTGACAGTCCCTGGTATCTCCGATAAGGGTGCTTGCAAAACGGGGGACTCGGTCGGCCAGTCGCTGGCTGGATCCCGTTCGAAACCGGCGGAGAACTGCAGCCGTTCGAAGGCGCCCGTAGACCCAGTGTTCCAGCCTCCGACAAAACTTCGGCGGGTACCTTCGTTCGGCCGCGAAACGCTCGCCGAGCGTCGTCTGAATTCTCTGGATATACGCGCTCATTGTCGGGCTGGCACAAAAGACCTCCACTTCCCCGGTTCTGACAGAGGTACTGGCCGAAGACGAAACGCTTGCGGTTTTCCGGCCCGATTTCCGCAAAGAGCTTGAATCGGCGTTGGTAATCCTCTTTGTGAGTGCATCAGACATGTTCCGCAAGCCGACTCCCCAAATTTATTCGATACATTCCGATAGGAGAGTGCAAATCCAGGTCCAGACCACCGTAACTGGTCCATCCGGCAGCGCGGCGAACTGGAGTGGCTGGGGGCCCGCAATGGGGATGGAGTAGTGTTTGTCGGCAGGTTCATGCATAGGTCCTCGGCGCGACCGCAGTGTTTATGAAGCCCGTACACAGCCGGTGCAAGTCCGGCTGAGGTTGTCCGGCTGAGGTGGTTGTTGGTCGCGCAATTCAGCTATACTGAGGCCCCGTGAGGCCTTTTTTCTTCTTCCTTTTCGCTGCCGCACTTTCGGCACAAACGTACGATCTCGTAATCGCCAACGGCCGTGTGATCGATCCCGAAACGAATCTTGATGCGGTCCGATGGGTCGGAATCAACGGAGGAACGATCCGGGCCGTTTCAACGAGGGCACTGCAGGGGCGGAAAACAATTGATGCGAAAGGTCTCATCGTCGCGCCCGGCTTCATCGATCTGCACGAGCACGGGCAGGATGCCGAAGCGTACACCTTCCAGGCTCATGACGGCGTCACAAGCACCTTTGAACTCGAAGTAGGCACGGCCGATGTCGCAGGATGGTACGCCGCGCGGGAAGGAAAGTCCCTGATTAATCATGGTGTCGCGATCGGGCACATTCAGGTCCGGATGAAGGTCATGAAGGACCCTGCCGACTTCGTCCCGTCCGGTCCCGGCGCCCATCAGGTGGCGAGCCCGGAGCAGATCTCCGAAATGAAGCAACTGATGGAACGCGGCTTTAATGAGGGCGCCGTCGCTGCCGGTGTCGGCCCCACGTACACGCCGGCCGCCACGCGCTGGGAAATCCTTGAGATGTTCCGCGTGGCGGCGCGCTTCAAGGCATCCTGCCACGTGCACCTCCGCGGCAACGCGGAAAGCGGCGAGCCCGAAGAAGGACTCGAGGAAGTGCTGGCCGCGAGCGCCCTGACCGGGGCTCCCCTTCAGGTCGTGCATATCAACTCGTCATCGCTGAATCATGCGCCACACATGCTGCAAATGATCGCCGAGGCCCGGTCCCACGGTGTGGATGTGACCACGGAAATGTATCCTTATGTCGCGGGTCAGACTCGCCTGGACTCGGCGCGTTTTGATAGCTGGGTCGACCGGCCCGAGGGCGATTATCACAATCTCATGTGGGTCGCTACAGGTGAGCGGCTGACAAAGGAGACTTTCCAGCGCTATCGGAAGCAAGGCGGACTTGTGATCCTGTTCAACAACACGGAGGACATGATCGACCTTATCCTTCGCGATCCGTTGCCCATGATTGCCACCGATGGCTTCGGCTATGAAGCCGGCAACAGCCACCCGCGCTCAGCCGGATCGTACTCGCGGATTCTGGGTGTCTACGTGCGCGAACGCCACGTCCTGTCGCTCGATGAAGCGATCCGCAAAATGACTTTGATGCCCGCGCGGCGTCTCGAAGCGCGCGTGCCCGCGATGAAGAACAAAGGCCGGCTCCAGGTGGGCGCTGACGCCGATATCAACGTCTTCGACCCCGAAACGATTCGCGACCGATCCACTTATGCGAACGGGAAGGCAGCGTCGGAGGGTGTACGCTACCTGCTCGTGAATGGAACGTTCGTCGTTCGCGACGGCAAACTCGTGGCCGGCGTCGCGCCGGGTAATGCGATCCGCGCACCGCTGCCGCATTAGATCACGCAACTCATTCATCGGGGGAGAGGTCTACCTCGCCGATGCCTATGCGCTCGGATCGGCCTGCGTAACTGGCGGCTTGGCCGATTCTCGACGCGGGACAGCGGCCACTTCCCACATCGGCGCTGATCCCGCGCAGCGCCCCAACATTTCGGGTACTCCAAACGACGGAACCAGGACGGCACAGCCGTGGTTTAACAAGTCTGGCTTTTCATTACCGGCGCTGTACACCTTCGGCAATGCAGCCCGGAATGCTCTGGTTGAACCAGGATTACAGGAGTTCGATCTGTCACTTCGAAAAGCAGGCCACTCACGGAGGCGGCTAATCTGAAATTCCGTGCCCGAGGCGTATAAGCTCGTCAATCGTCCCAATTTCAATATTCACAAACGTACTGCTTTCACTGCGAACTTCGGCGGCATTTCGAGCGCGCAGGACGCCCGCCACTTGAGTTGGCGCTAAAGCTGGTTTTTTAGATTCGGAAATTTCTAATCAGGATGAGCCGGAGTCCTGCAAGTCGGACAAAACCATCAGGCACCCTCGGCGCTCTGGGCTCAGCAGCGCACAACTCGGGATCTTCGCGAACGGCATTTTGCGGGTACTCGTGATTTCCCGACGAAGCGCAAGGTAATGCCCGTGACCGCCGTCAGTGTACAGCCGGGATTTCGGTGAGTTCAGGCCATCACGGGAGTGGGGGGACTCGAGACTCGAAATAGTTCTGCGTCTCGTAAGTAATTACGATTCCTGAGATTTTCCCGCCTGAATTCAGCTCCATTCTGCGGCTGATTTGCTTCGCCATCCCGAATCCAAAAACCGTCTGCCCGGACGCTGCGATTATTGGGTCGTTTCCGTCCAGCCGGTAGCCTTCAACTGCCTGAGCCAAAACCCGCATTCGGATCAGATCGTTTCGAAAGGTGCCATCCACCTTCCGGACCTTGCCACCGCCGACCGGCGGCAATACGCACACCTCAAGCACCACTGGTCACGAAGGAGACTGCTAATCTGTACCCAAAACGCGTTCCGGCCACACTCGCAGGCAACTTCGTATTGCCGGACCGTGACCGGCTCCATCGTCGGCGGCTCCGCTTGATATCCGGCCCTTCGAGCCCGTTTTCATCCCCGCCTATGGCCAAAATGTAGTGCCGGCGGTAGCCCATTCACAACTATTTCGAAACTGAATTTCCCAAGAAATCAGCAATTTACAATTTTTGGAAGGTATTTTCT
>JAUZEU010000268.1 GCA_030838885.1 Bryobacterales bacterium
GCCCGCCTTTGTTGATTACTGATTTAGCGAACGTCCGTGGTGGACATTAACTTCTTTGCAATCGGGTCGCCGCTGACCACCAGTTCTACCCGGCGATTCTGCTGGCGTCCTGCCGATGTATCATTCGAAGCGATGGGCATCGTCTTACCGAAGCCTTTGGCTGTAACAGTATCGATCTGAATTCCCTGGCTGACCAGATAATCGCGGACCGCTTCAGCGCGCTGCTCGGAAAGTTTCTGGTTGTAGTCGTCGCCACCTACGCTGTCTGTATGGCCTTCAATAGCCAGCATCAGACCGGGGTGAGCCAGGAGGATACCGGAGACCTTCGCCAGTTTCTCCTTCGCAGCGCTCCGGAGAGTGTATTTGCCGGTATCAAACAAAACGTCCGACATATTGACGATAAGGCCCCGTGCACTGTCTCTCGTTTCGAGAACGAGGTTCAGCTGGGTCCGAATCTGCTCACGCAAAGCTAACTTGTCCTTCTCAGCCTGATCGCGCAGGCGGTTTGCTTCGTCGGCGGCGGCGCGGGCGCTCGCCGTCTGCGCTTCCAGTTTCTTCTGCTCTTCCAAAGCGGCCATGCGGGCGGCGTCAGCCGTGGCGCGATCTTTCTCAGCGCGCCTGGAGGCGGCTTCCGCTGCAGCGCGTTGGGTCTCAGCCTGTATTCGGAGTTTATCTGCCTCCGCCCGGTCCGCATCGGCTAACTGGCGCTGACGAGTCTGATTCTCGGCTTCGCGGGTTGCCTGGTTTTCGCGTTCCAGAGCGGCAGCCTTCTCCTGCTCCTGCATTTTTCTGATCGTAATTATGCGGGCATCTTCCGCCATCTGCGTCGACTGACGAGCCACAGTTTGCAGCATCTTCTTATCGCCTTTGCCGGCATAGAAACCCTCTGCGTTCTGGAGTTCCTGGTTAGCCTTCAACATCGTGTCGGCAGCATACGTCTCTGCACCGAGGTTGCGGGCGATTGCGACCGCGTTCCGCGCTTCCTGCAGATCGAGGGGAACACGGTTGTTCTGCTTCATCTTCTCGATGACAGCAGACGACATATTGCGGGTATAAATACCGCGCTGAAGGAGTTCAACCTTTGCGTCAACCTGCTCGATGGTGCCGGTTGTGTCTTCACGGACGAAGTTCTCCATCACGACAACGTCGCTGGGTTGCGAAACTGCAAAGTACGGCTCCGCGGTGACCATCAGCCCAAAGGCCTGAAGGTCAGTGGAGGTCTCAATCGAGCTGTTGGTCCCATTCAGAAAGACCTCACCAAGATTTTTCGCGCGGCCCTCGGGAGTAATCGCCCAAAGGACGTAAGTCACGAACTCGGGGCCGAAGCGCGCGGCCGGCTCCAGGTGAGAGAACTTTGCATTCACTTTCGTTGCACCCGTCCGGCTGTCTACGCTGGCTTCGCCACGGGCTTCGGGCTCCAGTGCAGTTCCCTTGAAATCCAGGTTGGTCGAGCCACGACGATGATGGAAGTTGACCGCCTTCATCGTGTGCGAAACAACCTCAACGTGAAACACGGCTATTGGCTGGCTCCCATCAACCCCTCCCTGCAGGTTCTTCTGCGTGGGATTGGGAACCTGTGCCATCAGGCACGCCGACAGAAACGCACCCGCAGCTACACGGCTAAACGGACGAACGCCAACTGAAAAATCTGTGGTTCCTCTAAACATGTTGCCTCCTGTGAGCGCATCCACATGCGCTCAACAACTTAGACTAAGGCAATCGAAGGACCAAACATGGAACCAGATGGAAGTATGTGATTCCACGAGTATCGAAAGATCCTAGACACTTACAAAATGCAATTACTTCCTTAAATTACTTCCTTATACGAGGGAGTATCAGGTAAGTGCTAAGCCAGAATGTGCCGGCCTTTCCTTCGTGTCCATCACGGCTTTGACCATTTGCCCGATTTCCATAAACAAGCTTAGGTCCGACGGCTTTCGGAAGTACAAAGTAGCTCCGAGTTCCGTTATACGCCTGCGATCGTGGGGAGAGTCGGATGAAGTCAGCAATATGATAGGTGTCGAACGTAGCTTTGTGCCAGAACGCGCTGCGGCAACGATCTGACCTCCGTCGTAGCGCGGCAGGTTAAGATCGACCAGCATGAGGTCGATTCGATACTCGCCACTTTCAGCTTGGCGCACAATTTTAAGGGCCTCTTCGCCATCACTGGCGAGGCGCAATTCGTATTCAATACCATGGACGTCCAGCGCCCGGCGAACCAAAAACACGTCGCCTGGATTATCTTCCGCAAGCAGGATTGTCCACTTCTCAGTCACAGTGGAGGGCATCAGCATCACAGAGGCAAAAGTGCAGTATACACAGTAGCGTTCGGGGATTGACGATTAAGAAGCACCCGAAGCAATCGGCGGCAGAAAAGAAGGGGACAGGTGAGGTTCATCTCTATGTTTTTAGTTTGGCTGTATCCGGCTACGCCTTCACTATTTCCACTACCTACGGTACTTGCAGCGCTTGAAAAAGACAAGATCGACATAGCCCTCAGTGCGCGGTGCAACACGGCTCTGAACTAACCAATGGATCGGGCCTTGCTGACTTTGCTGCAGATCACTGCACAACCGATACGCCAAGGCACGTTGACCGTTGCGCAGCCAGCGTGCCCCGGTTGCATTTGATACCGCCCGGGCAAACTTAGATTCCCGAGCTTCCCCGATGCATTGGTCGGTCACTGGTGGCGAAGTCTGCAGAAGCCTCTCCGGACGAAGCAATATCCTCAGCACCGGTCGTTTCCAGGACGTTCTTCGCCCGCTTGATCCACTCTGCATCGTCACAGTGAACAGAAAGAAGAATGCCCCCGTGCTTGATGCGGCCCTCATAGCGCTTCGCTTCATACTCTGGCATTCCAAGACCGATCAAAACACCCACAATACCACCGGTAACTGCCCCGGTTCCCGCACCAGCAAGCGCACCCATGATCGGGCCGGCAGCTATGAAGGGGCCCAGACCCGGTATTGCAAGTGCTCCGATACCCGCGAGCCATCCGAGCGTTCCGCCCAGCAGCGCGCCGGAAGCGGCACCCGTCGCAGCGCCTTCCGGCGCCTTGGTGTTCTTTTCGTGTGCAAAATCCTTCGTACCCTGATTCTCAGGGAATAACGCCGAGATATCGGTATTCCTAAATCCTGCCGCGCGCAATGTATCAACAGCATGCGATGCCGCCGCCGTGGAAGAATAAATTCCGAACACTGCAGTATTCTTGGCCATACTTTCTCCTTAGTCCTGCTCGTAACTGCGTTTGCTCTATTCCATGCTGCAAGGTCAAACCGATTTATTACCGTGCCCCCGCCATCACCTGCCCGGCACACCGATTACGCTGCTTCGTTTCAGCGAACATAGCAATCGCTACAGCATGACTTCCGCCTCGGGACTGGAGCAAGTTCGCTGCCACGGTCGCAGGGAAATTACGTCATACCGCTCACGAGGCCTAAGAGGGAGGCCAGGTCGGCTTAAATGGCGCTGCGGCCCTGTATGACACGAACGAGGATGCTGATAAGCGCT
>JAUZEU010000299.1 GCA_030838885.1 Bryobacterales bacterium
CAGTTGGACTGTATCTGAATGTTTTCGTCTTAGTAGCACAGGCTTTCCAGAAGGTGCCAGCCCTGAAAGCAATGGCTCCGACACAGTCTGAGGCGCCATTTGTGGCTGCGCAACTCCTGGTCATGGCGCTGTTTGTCGTGCCTGGCGCTTTTGCGATTAAGAGATTCCGTGCCGAGCCGGTCCGTTCTGCAGCGGCATTTGGTTAGCTGGAATTCAGACACTGAACAGCAAGTTCACTGGACTGAAAACACCATGATTACACTCGGATGCTTCGACCCAAACGTTAGTGAAGGCGCCTGCAATACCTACAAAGACGAGCTCGAACGCATAACCCGTGTTCAGCTGTCCGAGGTGGCGCAAGGCATCGACAAGATCGTCCTTCAGCGATACACACCTGACAAACCGAACGCAATGAGCATTGCCGATGTTCAGCAGGCACTCAAATCTATCGGCTTTTTCCCTGGCGGCACAATCGACGGGATCTGCGGTTATCGCACGCAGTCGGCAATACGCCTGTTCCAGGAATACGTCCGTTCGGTCGAGAAGCTTGATTGCTTGCCCGACGGCCGGTTCGGTCCGGCGTCCCAGGCGCATCTCCAGCGCTGGCTCGACAATCACCTGGTCCCGAACTGGTCCTCGAGAATCGACTGCTGGAAAGCAAATAAGTTGCAGGACACGGAATACGCGGAATGGCTGGCATTCCTTAACAAAGTGAAGGCAGGATACATCGCGAACCCGGATCGCATGCTTCAAATGGTGAGCGTATTCAGCAAAGCGTCAGATACACGCAAGGTTGCGCAATGGGACTTCTCGCCGAGCGAAAGCGTCCATCTGGTTGGTATTCGGCGCAACAGCTTTAGTGGTAAATTCGACGATATATTCGTGCTCCTGATCAAAGGCCTGGTCTTCAAGTTCCAGGGCTCGACGGAGCCGGGCGCCTCGAGCAGTGGTGTCGGGACACCCTTTCTGGTAAAGGGACAACACAACTACCACTTCGGGTGGCACAAGAAAACGTACCTGGCACTTCGCCCCGAGGGCGCCGGCGTCCTGGTCGTTCGCTCGAAGAACGACATGCGCCTGGATGAGGCCGATCTCGCCAATGGACTGGAGCCGAACGCATCAATCAACATCCACTGGGGCGGTAAAGGTATGACCGCCGACGTAAAGACCTGGTCTGAAGGGTGTCAGGTCAT
The DNA here is from genome assembly GCA_030838885.1 of Bryobacterales bacterium. Taxonomy (GTDB): domain Bacteria; phylum Acidobacteriota; class Terriglobia; order Bryobacterales; family Bryobacteraceae; genus BOG-234. The sequence goes on from JAUZEU010000299.1 coordinate 1,194, forward strand.
CAATGGTTCCGTCTACCTGAATGCGGACGATGAACTGATCGACTGCTCGGACTTTGCTGCTACCAATCAGGGGGAGTTGGCGAGCAATCCGCAGAAGACCCGTGGCGCGTACAACCTGCTCGTTGATCTTGTGACAGCGCTGTCGAGTGACATGGCTGGCAACCTAGTCAAATACACATTACTCGCTGATCAGGATCTGGAACTGGCTCCCGCGCTCAGGCAGCGTTTGGCGGATGCGGTTGCTCGGGTCGTCACGAAGGTGAAGTAACAAGGCAGTTGCCGGAAAGCGATGAAATCCGGCACCCGCGCGCGGGAGAGTGGTAATCGCGCCCCCTACGGAAGAGAAGACGCTGCGAACGAAATCAGGAGCCTCACCATACGATTAGTAGAGGAGTGTTGCCCTCTTTCGGTTACCGAGGTCCTCCTCAGACCGACATCGCTCGGTCTGAGGTTCACGTTCCAGTCGAATCGGCCCAGTTGGGCGAACTTTCCAAACGCCAGCCCCGTACCCCGAATGTTCGAATGTTCTCGGTCGTCGGCTTCATTATTCGGGCAGAATGTCGCAGGAAAGTCTACGGTCCGATGCAGCAGCTCGTGCGAAGCTAAGCATGGTCCTCAACAAGGGACCTTCGAAAACCGCGAACTGCTTCCATGAACACGCCGACATCGCTGCCCAGGCTGATCGCGCGGAAGCCCTTTTCGATCCAGTGCACAGCATCAGCAGGCGTCGGGGGAAGGAAGCCACACGGAACCTTGTACTTCCCGCAGACACTGACCAGCCGGGCCATGGCTTCAAGGAACCGCGGATGATCGAACTGGCAGGGTATGCCCATGGATACGGTCAGGTCGTAATGACCTACCCAGGCAACATCCAGACCCGTCACGGAGACGATCTCATCCAGATTCCCGAACGCTGTTACCGTTTCGAGGATCGCGATGACAGCCGTTTCCGCGTTCATTTGCGGAAAATATGCCGCGCCACGGGGATTATACAGGTCATGCGCCAGACCGAGGGCGACGCCGCGGTTTCCCTGCGGGGGATATTTCAGTTTGGCCACGATGCTCTCCATCTGGGCTCGTGTCTCCACGCGCGGCACCATTACTCCCATCGCGCCAAGATCCAGAACACGAGATAATGGCGTATTTTCCAAATCCGGGACTCTCGCCAGAGGAGTAATGCCCGTGCCCCTGCAGGAAGCAATCATTTCAGCGACCTTCGCGATATCGCAACGGCCGTGCTCCATGTCATAGATCACGAAGTCGAGCCCGCAGTTCGCGAGCATGGGCCCGATTCCGGGAGTAAACAGTTCGAGCACCATCTGGCCTAACGCCACTTCACCGCTTCGGATCTTTTGCAGGAATCGATTCATATTGCTGATCTCTTTCGGTCTTTGCCGTAGCTTTCCAGCTTACGCAGAAAGCCGGGCCGGACGAGCACCTCTCGGTTCACAACATTTGGGGGAGCCTGTCCCCGAGCGATGGCAAGGGCGCCTTCACAATCGATGCGGCCCATATCGCGGAAAAGTTCTTCGGTCCACCCGATCGAGTGTGACGTCAGGATCACGTTGTCCAGCGGGAGCAGCGGCGAATCTTCGGCCAGAGGTTCTCTTTCGAATACGTCCAGCGCCGCGCCTGCGATCCGCCTGCCTTCAAGGACCTGGATCAGGGCGGCCTCGTCGATGATCGGCCCGCGGGCCGTGTTGATCAGATACGCGTCTGACTTCATTAGCGCCAATTCACGCGTGCCAATCAGATGACGCGTCTCCTGCGTGAGTGGGCAATTCACCAACACATAGTCAGATTCACGAAGCACCTCATCCAGGTTCGTAAACTCCACATCCTCTCGCGCAACTGCATCCGTGTTGATGTAAGGATCAAATGCCAGCAGGCGCGCAGGCTCGAAATAATTGAGGAGCCGGAAGGCCTCGCGTGCGATATTTCCAAAGCCGATGGTTCCGATTACGCGGCCGCGCGGCTCCTGTCCAAGACGCCGCGTGCTTTCCACCCAGTTTCCGTCCCGTATCAGGCGATCCTTGCGCACAAGGTGATGCGAGAGCGCCAGGACCAGGAGAACGATGGATTCTGCCATGGGACGCACTACACCCTGAGGGGTGATGTAGACGGCGATGTCGTGCTCCGTGCAGGCACGCAAGTCCACATTGTCATAGCCGACGCCGCAACGCCCGATAGCGCACAGGCGGGTGACACCTTCCAGCGAACTCTCAGTGACCCTCGGCTTCAGTGAAATTACGACATCGTACCCGGACAATTGATCCGGCGAATATGCGGGTTTGTACTGGGGCATGAAATCATACTCAAGGCCTGCGTGGTTTTCAAGTAGTGAAAGCCCAATGTCGGGAAAGGCGAGGCGCCCCTCTCCGTTCATAAAATCCGCGGAGAAGCCAACACGGAACAGTGAGTACATCTCTGTTTCGAACATTCCCAATAAGAGTATCGAAAGCATAGAACAGGAACAAATGCCCCGGCGGCCGGTTCGCCCAGGCCCGATGCCGCTCAGTAAGGTTTCTTTCGAGCGAAAATGTCCGCCCCGTGCTGGCCTTAGCATGCTTTTCCTGCCATGGACCGAGGCGGCAGTTCACGTTATTCGCGTGGTTCGCCCCTCTGGTCGGGCATGGCGGGGCGTCTTGAACAGAGCCGCAGTCAATATGCAGCGTGCTTGATCATGAGGCCCTCCGGAATCCGTTTCGGCACACCCTCAGCCCAGCAGAAGCCAACAACCTGAGAACATGCGGAGGAGCAACGAGTGCTCCGATATCGCATACTCCACGAAGGTCAGACCCGCTGCAAGAAAGGTCAAACCGAGTAGCCACGCCCTTCAGTTTCGAAATCGCGATGATTTTCACTCTTGCGGTGAAGACTCATATATGTTTCAGCGTAGCGCGAGACATTCCGCAATGTTGGCCCCCCAATTTGCCAACTCCGCAGCGCCCGAAAAGAACGGTGCCTGAGCTTCCGTATTCATCGCGAGATGGGAGGTTACTGCCTGACACTGAGATACGCACCACGCCGGGCACACTCCCAAGCCGCGGATTAACCGGGGCCGGTATCAGCGTGGTAACGGGTGCACCCAGCCTTCGGTTGAATGCTACCTGGCCCTGGACAGAGGCAGACTGAACCGAAGCTGAGCCGTTAAGGTTCAATTCGTAGCGATTTCGTTCCTCTTGAATTATGGGAATTTGCGGATTTCAGGGACACTTCACTTCGGGCGTCTAATGTCTCTGACTCTTGACGGCTCCATCCTCAGTTTTGTAACTTTCCCGTCATGGATTGTGTCTCTTTCCGTGACCGCCTCTGTCCGCAATGTGCAACTTCCGTGAGCAAAGATCCCACTCCGAGATCGCAACTTCTCCGAAGGCTTGGAGTCTGTCTCACAGACATTAAGTTCCGGGATATGATTTGTTTGTAAAAAAGGAGAATAATTGAATGGCCACTGCGGTGATGCCAAACCTGTACCAGGTTCAAAATAACCAGCTGCACATTTCCTACTCAACATCGGGGATTGACGGCAAACCTCACTTTCACTATCAGAATGCAAGCCATTCACTTAATTTCAGTGGCGAGCAGATTCATGCTGAATCGACGGATATCGGAACGCTGGTGTCGGTTAGGATTCGATTGACAGTGGACAGCGGCTCGACATCGTTCAGTCTCCTTGTTCCGACTGTAAATCTGCAGCCCAACCAAACGGCGCCAATCCAGACCATCGGTATCACGACGGTTCACAGGTTCTCGATTCTTCCCGCCCTGAACGCGGGGCAAACGGAGTTGTACTCGGTCGAGGCGCTGAGTGGAACCGCACAACATGTGGCTTTCTAGTGAATGGTTTCGTTGGTTTACTGAGTGCCACGACCAGCAAACGGGAGAGCACAATCTCCCTTTCCAGCGTTCCCGACCGAAGTTCCTGTGAGTTGCTTGTGGGAAGGCATTCCGATATCGCACCAGACGGTTTGCTGATCCGCAGACTCAGGTTTCAGAAAACGAGACTGGTAGCATCACGCGGGAAGAACTGACCCGCATCGGAAAAATTTCTATACCGTGGCCCCCCCCGGCAAAGATGGACTAGTTGCAGTCCATCTCAATAATGGGGCGGAACGCGCGGGGGCCGATCGCAAGGATGCAAATGACTCCGGGTGGAGTCGTCACTTAGACCGATCTCTGCCGTGATTTCCGACGCCAGTATCTGGCATGAACGCCGATGGCACAGTCAGGGACTGTGCCTGATCGCGATTCGCATCGTGACATGCCGTCGTGACACCACGAGTTCCGTCAGGCGTTCAAGGGTTCGAAAATTGCTCGGCGAAATACATGTCGCACTTACACAACGGACAATGCGGTCTTTGCCTTCACTACGGGGAAAACCACGAGGGTCCCCACGACACAGACCTCCTGCAAATTCGGACTACTCATGAGGCTCCCGATACGGTTCTCGATGATTGCGGGCACCCGAAGCACGCCGCCTTACATCTGAAGGTCACACCTATCAGCGGCTGTGATGGCTTCGAGGCCGCACCGCAGGCGTGAATTCCGGACATACATAAAGGGAAGCGCTGCCACCCCTCGCACACCACGGCACGGGCTGGCGGGCGATATCCCAAGTCGTTCGATCACGATTTGTGTTCCGGCATTCTATTTCGGCGCGCCTGCCGGGAAAAACTTCGGCGGGGTAGCCGTATCGCCGAAATCGAAACCGGTCACATACGCCAGACGCACAATCTTTTCCATTTTGGCGTAGTCGATCTTCTCCGCTGTGTCCGTTATCTGGTGATAATCGGGGTGAAATCCCGTAAACCACCAGATAGCCGGGATATCGTGGAGCAGCATAGGATACTGATCGCTGCGGAAGAGGACATTCAGGACCGTATCGTCGTCCCACTTGTAGTTCAGGTGCAGACCCACGAGTTCGTTCGACCGTACCACCGCCGACCGGTAGTCCGGGCTATAGCGGGTGCCAATGATGTTGACTTCATTCGAGGTGTCAGGGGCGATGTCGATCAGCCCATGCGTCTGATTGCTGTCCTTCTCGTCGCGACCGATCATATCGAAGTTGATCTGGGCCGTGGTGGATCCGAGCGGGCGAAGCGGATGTGCGGCGTAATAGTATCCGCCCAGCAGCCCGCGTTCCTCTGCGGCAAATACGACCAGCACCAAAGACCGTTTTGGCTTTATCGTATTTTTGGCGTATGCCCGCGCCAGTGAAACGATGCCGACAGTGCCCGAGCCGTCGTCGTCCGCACCGCGATAGATCTCCCCATCGATGCGGGTGCCGTCGTGATCGTGGTGCGCGCTGAAGAGAACGGTCTCCGCACGCAGCCCGGGATCGCTGCCTTCGATCATGCCCGCGACGTTGAACGAGACGCCGCGTTTCCGCTGCGCCGTAGCAGCCCGTACTTCCACTTCCGCATCGCCCAGAACGAGGGACCCAGACTTCAGTGTCTTGTCGATCGAAGTCTGCAGGTCGACGCCCTTCCCGCCTGCCGCTGCCAACAGTTCTTCCCCAACCTTCGCTGTCACGTTGAAGACCGGAATAGAGTCTTCGCCGTCGATGGCCTGGATCGGGCGCGGCGTGCGCAGAGTCTGGGTACCACGTCCGCCGGCATCGAGGCCTCCACGTTGATTGCCCGGTTTGTGATTTGGGTCCGGCATGATGAGGACAGCCGCCGCGCCGTGCCTTTGCGCGATCATCATCTTGGCGCGTGCGTTGGCGTAGCGTGTGTTGCCTTTGCCGTTGAAAATCGAGTCCGGGTCGTCTTCCTGAGGTTCATGGCTGAAGATCAGAACTATTTTTCCCTTCGCGTCGATCCCGGCATAGTCGTCATATCTCAATTCCGGAGCCGTGATACCGAAGCCGGCAAATACTACCCGGCCCGTCCAGGAGCCGTCATTTGGATAGTTTCCGGTGAGGTCGGGATTCCTGAATTCGTGTGTCGTGCCCCGCGTCCGGAGCGTCAGCACTGTGCGCGCGCGGTCCATCGTGTACTCGATCAGCGGTACCGGCTGAAGATACGAATCGCCCACCAGCGGCCTGAGGCCGGCTTTGGCATACTCAGAAATGATCCACTGAACGGCCACGTCGTCGCCACGTTCGAGCGACATGCGGCCTTCCATGGCATCGGACGAGAGGAAGAAAAGATCCGCACGGAGCTTAGCCGCTGTGATGTCTTGAAATCCGGCCGCGATGCGGTCGCGGCTCTGCGCCAGTCCGGCTGGGCTAAGTGCGGCGAAGCTTAACGCGGTCCATGCAAGCACACGGGAAAACATCATCTCAGCAGTGTACTCGAACCCTGGGAACGGAGCGATTCCCGCCCTGGATTCGGCCGTCTGATATTTGCTCAGGAATGAAAGCGTCCCCTGCTGTCCCAATGGAAAGCGCAAATTACGTAATCCCCGGCCATGCGGGTGGCCGCTTGCCTGGTCGGGCAGCGTTTGCCCATCGTTCACGTTGATGATCCGTCCGTAGCTGGCCAGTTTCGGTAATGCCGTTTTGGAGGTGTTTTGGGTTTTCGCCGGAGGTAAGATCGCATTCAGGTTGCAACAACCCGACTATCCGCGCCCGTTATAGAGGCTGGGTCGCCCGCGCGACTGCAGCACCAGATGTATGACCAGTTCGATGCCGATGAAGGCAACGCCACCAAGCCACCAGGCGGACAAATGCGCCGTCCGGAACCCGGTTAGCGCCATCGCGGTCAGACCCATGCCAGTAGCGAGACCGGTGCCACCAATGAACCACACACCAATACGAGCGCCAACCTGCAGGCCGCGCGCGATGGAAAGGCGAGGGCGCAGCCAGTTGAGGAACCATACCTCCACCCAGTGGCCCCCGAACGAAGGCCAGAGCGCCAGCAGGGCGGCCACCGGCCAGAAGGCCAACCCCCCCCCACAATCCAGCAAACACGGCACCAGCAACAATGGCAATCGTGCCCGTGCGCAACATCGTAGTCCGAAGAGGCTCCCGATAAGACTGCCATTGCGATGTCATTGAGCACTTCCATGGAAGAAGTGACCGGCTGGTTCCGGCTGTGCAGGGAACCCCTGAGTATAGCACGGTCAAAATTTCGCCGTGAAAGCAACCGCGAGTCCAGCCCAACGCCGGACTGTACCAGTCCAAATCGCGTCGCTCGTCGCCGTAAGTTCCGGCTTTCGGCGAAATTGATGGACTTATTGAACCGACTAAAACATCGTAAGCGCTTGTCACGGAATTGCCGTGGTAACGGAGAGACGATACGGAGTTCCATAGACTCGTGGCCCGGATTAGTTCCGGATCGGAACGTTGAATTGGGTTCGACGTGTACTTCGAACATCCCGATCGATTGTCTGACCGGGATGATTACCGGAATGTGCAGTGCGTTCGGTCGCTCGGACCTGCTCCCGTTACCTGGCCGGATAAATCGGCATGTCACGGACTGACAACGGGTCGCTAAGACAGCACCACAATGAGAAGACAGCATACCAGGAAAGGTCAAGAACGGCATGGAATACGGCGGAATGAACGCGTGCTTCTTCTGGTGTCTTCGGCGATCTCAGCAATATTTCGGAGAGTAGTCAGGCGGCGATGGAGAACACGCTGAACAGCGGGAACGGAATGGCGCCTCCTGATGGCGGACCAATCCTTTTCAATATCCCCGATTCCGGCGACAAAGCTCTGCAGCGAGCCGTCATAGGAATCGGCTGTTTTGCCGATCCATTCGATCCATAATCCATCCGTACCAAAGCCACGCAGCGCCTGGGCCTGGTTGCTGCGCATATTCTCTATCGATTGCTGAAATCCGGCAAGAACCTGGGGTGCCTCATCGACCCATTTGGTATGTCGCCGTATGAAGGATGCGAGTTTGTCGGGCGGGATAATGTCAAAGGTTTGGGTGGTCAGGGTCAGGTTGCGGAGAATCCCCCGCATCGTATCCTCGGACCGGGCGACATGCTTTTCGAAAAGCGAGGCGAACCCTTGCAGTCCATACCATCCCGGGTTGAGACCCGCAGCGAGGGCATTCTCCTGAATCAGGCGCAGTTCCGGACGGCCTTCCACATCCTCAATAGCCGGGCTGCCTTCCGTTACGAGCAGGGGTATACCGATCTTCTCTACCTTTGCGGCGGCCTGTGCCGTACTGTCCAGATAAAGCTGATGCGTCAGTTTAGCCGACGTTTGGGAACGAACCCCGAGTTCTCTCAGCTGGTTCCCCTGAGCCACGAATTCATTGCCCAGGTCATCGGGAACAGCGTCGGATCTAACCTCAACCATGCCCTGCAAAAGAACCAGTCGGGACAGGACGGGGTCCGCGAGATCGTTGGGGCTGATGCTGGAACCGGGCACGTTATGTTTCAGGACATCCTCAGCCACTAAGCCTGCCGTCCTGCACTCTCGGAATACATCTACGATCAGCTGCGAGCAGAACGCGCCCGGGTTCACAATGTTGCGGGGAGACAGACTGGACAGAAGACGCTTTTTCAGTGATGGCCAGCCTTCCAGCCATGCAGTTGTGTCTGCAAGTGCGTGCAGTGCCGGATACTGGAAGCCGCTTACATCGCCGAGAATCTGGTTGAATTCGGGTGACAGCGGACCGAACTTCGCATAGTCTATGCCTGGCATGCGGAAGACAGCAATTTGGCGGTAAGGACTGAGGTTAATCAAGCGGCGCCACACCCACTCCCGTTCGTACGGAATATTGTAGCGGGGCAGGTAAGTGAGGCCTGTCCCATGCCGGGTCGATTCGAGCCAGGTAAAGGGATTGACCACCAGTGCTGCGTGCGAATAGCGGCGGGCGGGATCGCCATTTCTGGTTGCCTGAACAATCAGAGAACCCAGTCCGAAGCGGGAAGAGAGGATGACGTCGCCCGGTTGCAGGAGATCGGCGCGCAGCAGTTCGGCCCGGCGGCCGGGTGCGGATTTAGATACAGATTTGGATAAACACATGTCAGAGATTCTACGTGGAGGCGCATGGCGTACGCTGGCCTGCCTTAGGTGCCGTTACTTTCTTTCAGGGGCCTTGAAGGCACGCCTTTGGGCCTGACGACCTTCACTCGGGTCAAGTTGGCTTGTGCTTATACGGTTGTTTCAGCAAGCCACCGGCAGTAGTGTCGGGGAGTGCCTCGCCCACCGTTTCCGAAGACTTTGCGCGAATTTCAGGCGAAGTTCGCTACTGAGGAAGCATGCCAGCAGTATTTGGCCGCCTGCCGCTGGCCGGAGGGCTTCGTGTGTCCCCGCTGTGGGAACCAGCGTGCCTATGAACTGGTGAATCTGAGACGCTGGCAATGTGCGGGTTGTCGGGACCAGGTTTCACTGACGGCCGCGACGATTCTGCATAATATGAAAACGCCGCTGACAGTTTGGTTCCGGGCGGCGTATCTGATGGCCACCGATAAGCGCGGGGTCTCAGCGCTCCTGCTCCAACGTCAACTGGCACTGCGACGCTGCGAGACCGCCTGGATGATGCTC
>JAUZEU010000319.1 GCA_030838885.1 Bryobacterales bacterium
TATCAGGGCCGGACACTGGCGGGGGTTCTTCGGTGGCCGCTGGCCGGGTTTGGATTCTGCCTCGTCCTGTTCGTGGTCTGTGGCGCCATTCTCGATCGTGCGCGCGACAGCGAAGCGCGGAACGGCCGTCTTCTGCGGGGTCCCGGATTAATCAGCCGGTGGCAATTCAACCGGCATGTGAAAGGGGACGGACTGGGCTTCCGGCTCGACAACCGGCGTAACTTTTTGGAATGGCTAATGCCAGGTGAGGCCGGCCGTTTGCTGCGCATCCGCCGCGATCGTGAGGCCCATCATATTCAGATCGCTGGAGACACCGGATCGGGCAAATCGACGCTGGTGCGCGACATTCTTTTTCAGGTGGAAGAGCGCGGTGAGGTGGCCATCGTGTTCGATCCGGACCGCGAGTACATTCAGGAGTTTTTCCGTGAAGAGCGCGGCGACTGGGTGCTCAACCCGAAAGACGAGCGGTGCCCGTACTGGCCCGTGGGGGCCGAGGCGGATGACGAAGCAGAAGCCACTCCGATCGCCAACGGCCTGTTTCCGGAAGATCCGACCACCCAGCGGTTTTTTCTCAATCACACGCGGGCCATTTTTGCGTATCTGCTGGCCGCCTGCCGACCCACCGTGAAGGAACTGGCGTACTGGATGGCGCACCCGGAAGAGATCGACAAGCGGGTAAAAGGGACCGAACACGCCCATACTCTGACGGCTAATGCCGCCCCTCAGCGGGCGGGCATTCTGGGCAGTCTGAACGAAGCCGGCAAGCCGCTCCGCATGATGCCGGCGAACCCCGGGGACCGCAGGATCTGGACCGTCCGCGAGTGGGCAAAAGAAAGGAGAGGATGGATCTTCATTACCTCCACGCCGGACACAATTGACGCGCTCCGGCCGCTGCAGAGTCTCTGGCTCGACATGCTGATCCTCAAGCTCCAGGCGGCGGACCGCAAGGCGGGGCAGGGAAGGGTCTGGATGATCCTCGACGAGCTCGCTTCACTCAACGCTTTGCCCCAGCTGCACAGCGCGCTGACGAAGCAGCGGAAGTCGGATAACCCCATCGTTCTCGGGTTCCAGGGCATGAGCCAGCTCGATGCGACTTACGGCAAAAAAGCGGAGACAATTCTAAGTCAGGCGTACACCAATATCGTGCTGCGGACCCGCGAGCCACGAGCAGCGAAACACCTGAGCGACCTGATCGGGAAGGCCCAGCTGGAGCGGGTGCGGGAGAGCCGGCCGGCGCACTGGTTCGGACGCCGGCAACACTCGTATTCGACCGAACGGGTGATGGATCCGGTCGTCATGGAATCGGAGATTCAGGGGCTCGATGATCTGACCGGATATTTCGTCCAGCAGGACAAGGTGGTCGCGATTAGCTTCCATCCCCGACCGAAACGAAGACAGGCTCCCGGCCTGATCGAGCGTGTCATTCCGGCCCTGGAATACCGTCCGCCTGATTCCGAGGTTGCGGAAGCTCCTGCCGGGGAAACACCCTCTGTTCCGGAGGAAACTGCCAGTCCGGACACCCGCCAGAGGGCGCACAGGAAAACGGCTGAGAAGCAGGTCGACCTGGGGCTCTTTGCGTCATAGAATTCCATGCTTGATATCTCGAAACCACTGACCAGCGGAAAGGTCCAAAGCTACTACCGCTCGGAGTATTCCTCGGCCTCGAACTCGTATTTCACACAGGGAGGTACGCTGCGCGGCGAATGGCACGGGCAGCTTGCAGCGGCGCTGAACTTATCAGGCGAGGTGACCGCTGAGGCGTTTGATCGTCTCGCGGAGGGCCAGCATCCGGCGACCGGCGAACAGCTGATTCGTCACCGGGACACAATTAAGACCATGGCGGGTGAGGAAGTCGGTCACCGGGCAGGCTGGGACCTGACGTTTAATGCGCCAAAAACCGTCAGTCTGACTGCGCTCGTGGGAGAAGACGAGCGTGTCCGGGAGGCACACCGGAATGCGGTCCGGATCGCGCTCGGAGCCACAGAGAAGTACGTGCAGGCGCGCATCGGCGGCAACAATCCGGCCGCGACAACGGGCAAGTGGATTGCCGCCACCTTCGAGCACGATACGGCGCGCCCGGTAAACGGCTACCCTGCTCCCCACCTTCATACTCACGTGGTGGTTTTCAATATGACGGAGGACCGTAACGGGCAGGCGCGATCCCTGCAGCCCTATGAACTCTTCCGTGTTCAGTCGATGGCGACTGCCGTCTACCAGAACCAGCTCGAGTACGAAATGCGGGCGCTCGGTTATGCGATCGAGCGGGGGAAGAATCACGCACCGGATATCAAAGGCTACTCGCCGGAATACCTCGAGGCCGAGAGCCTTCGCTCCGGGCAGATCTACCGGGAGCTGGAAGAGCGCGGCGCGGCTGGCCGTGAACACAGGGTGCAGATTGCGCATCAGAACCGAAATGAAAAACTGCACCTGACACCCGAGGAACTCCGGGCGCTGCACAGTCGGAACGCGGAGGCTTTTGGTAACCAGCCGGGCCGCGTGGTCGTGGAGGCCGGCAACCACCAGCGACGGGCCGTGTCACCGGAAAAGGCGCAGCAGAAAGCACAGGCGGCGGTGACGTTTGCGCGGGACCGGCTCTCGGAACGCAGTGCGGTGTTTGAGCACTTTGAAGTGATTCGCGACGCGGTCCGGCATACGCGGGGCAAGGCCCGTCTGGAGGACATCGAGCAGGAGCTTTCCCGGCAAAAAGGAGAAGGCAGATTTACGGAGGTGAGGCACATCCGGCCCCATGCACCGGCGGCCCGCTATACCACGCCGGAGCTGGTCGATATCGAGCGGCAGACTATCGAAACCGTGCGTGCCGGGCAGAGCCGAAGCAGGAGTACAGCCCCGGTCGGTTACACGACCATTATGGGGCGGTATGGTGACCGGCTGAATGAGGATCAGCGGCGCCTGGTACATGATGCGCTGCACAGCAAAGATCAGATCTTCGGAATCCAGGGCGGCGCCGGTACCGGGAAAACAACCGCGCTCAGCGCGCTCCGCGAGCTGGCGGAAGAGCAGGGTTACCGGACTCTGGGACTCGGTCCCACCTCCCGGGCCGCGAAGGGACTAAAAGAGGCCGGCATCGACTCCGAAACCCTGCAGGCCTACCTGACCCGGGGCCGGGAAACGAACTCCGAAGATGCCCGTCCGAAATTGTTTTTCATGGATGAATCGAGTCTGGCGTCCGGCAAACAGATGCGGGATTTTCTCGGGACGCTCGGGGCAGGGGACCGCGTTCTGCTGGTCGGCGACACCCGGCAGCATCAGTCGGTGGAAGCGGGTCGCATCTTTGAAGAGCTGCAGGATGCCGGCATGAATGTGGCGCGACTGGACAGGATCGTTCGGCAGAAGGACGAGGCTCTCAGGCAGGTGGTTGAGGCGATGGCGGCAGGTAAAACCCTTGAAGGGGTGGACCTGCTCCGTTCCCAAAACCGGGTCCATGCCGTCGAACGCCGCGAGGAGAGATTTGAGGCGATTGCGCGGGCGTACGCGGCCAAACCGGAAGGCACGCTCGTGATCTCGCCGGATAACAAATCAAGGCAGGAACTCAATGCCGCGATCCGCGCGCAACTGCGGGAAAACGGTCAGCTGGCGCCCGATGCCTGCCAGGTTCGCATCCTGATCAACCGGCAGGAGATCACGGGCGAAGACCGCGGCGTCGCCACCTCGTACCGGATCGGCGATTCGGTGCGCTACCTCCGCGGCAGCGAGCCTCTGGGCGTCGAGGCAAAGAGTTACGCGACGGTGATCAATGTGGACGACGAAGCAAACCAGATCACCGTGAAGCGAGGCGACGGGAAGACCATTACTTACGACCCGGTGCGGCTGAAAGGCGTGACGATTTATGAACCGGAACTGCGGTCGTTTGCGGAAGGAGACCGGGTGCAGTTCACGGC
>JAUZEU010000324.1 GCA_030838885.1 Bryobacterales bacterium
TCGGGGAGGATATCAGCTTGCCAACAACATCCTGACTCTTATGACAAAAGGAGCATCGCAGGGTATCGTCCGATCCAGCACGCTTCAAGCGCTTCTCCTTCCGCGGCGATCACGCTTGGGTGCGGTCGCAGGGTTCACATAACTATTATCGCGTGAGGCGGGAAATCTGGCAATAGATGCACGCACCATGCCACTACATTTTGAACCGGCATATTACCCCGACATCATCGCAGTACCATAGCCACCCATCCCGGATCGTCATGCCGTGCGGCAGCGGATCCGAGTCACCAAGCTGAATTCTTTCAACTATCTGGCCCGTCTCCGGGTCATGCCGGAAGAACGCGTTCAGGTTGCTGTCAGTCACCCACAGGTACTTCCCTTCCCATCCGATCCCGTGTGGCCGGTTGCCAGCCGTGGCGAACTTTTTATGCACAACCCACGTTGCCGGATCGATCTGGTACACCTCCCGCGAAGGCGGAACCGCGATCCAGAGGTAACCATCGCGCCATTCCTGCCCGTGGCCGCCGGTCCCCGCAGCCTTGCTGTCCGGGTTGGCGCCAGTCGCGGCCGGGGCGCCTGCCGGTTTCGCCAGCGGACTCCGGCGAGCCGCCGGATCTCCGGCCATCTTGTAAATCACCCCGGCCCCCGGCGTGAAGTGTCTTTCCAGCGTCTTCCCGGTCTGGGCATCCACCCGCACAATCTCACGGCTATACGTAGATCCGATCCAGAGGCTACGCCCGTCGAAGGTAATACCGCTCGATTTATCCGTCTCTGTCCCGAACGACCGGATGACCCTGCCGTCCTGATAACTTACCAGGTAGGCCTTGTTTCCCTCGTCCTGGTCGATCATCCAGAGCCCTTCAGCGGTAGCCTGCAACCCGTTCGGGTGCGCGCAGGGCGATTTGAAAACAATCGTGGGCTTCGCGGTACGGCGGAGAGGAATTACAGCCGGGAGGGCACTGCCCAGTTTCAAGAAATCGCGGCGGTTCACGTGGGGATTCTATCAGGAAATTACTTCGGCCAGCGGCATCTCGATCGTACCCGCCCGAAGTACACCGTCTGCCGGTTCGGTCATCTGACCGCGCCTTGCCGAACACCATGCGCGATTGCGCAACGGATCGATGATCCAGCATGCGCCAACACCCATATCGAAATACTCGTCGATACGTTCCATCATTTCGCCCATCGAATCGTCCTTCGAAAGAACTTCGATACATAGCAGCGGCGGCGTCCGGACGATCTTTTCATGCGGCGCATCTGCTGCCAAAACGCAAACGTCCGGAACCCTGAAGCGCTGCGCCCTCATCTGGACACGCTGTTCGGGAAGCACGCGCCGGCGCAGACTCGGGTACCTGGAGCGGAGGTAAAAAATGATCTCACCCTGGGTGCCGCTATGCTCAATCTCGCCCAAATTCCGCTCCAGCACCTCGCCATCGACATAGTCGCAGTCCGGGCGGTAGCTGGTCCGAAGGTATTCTTCCACCGAAGTCATCGCCACAACCGCCATGTGGATATGTTACTTCGCAGCAGCCCAGGCGAATCGGCACACGCGGACAGTGTGTTGATCTTCCCTCTCACATCGCGCGATCTGTGGGTTCCGGTATTCCAGGGGTGAGTCCGCAGGGAGAGCTGTTCACCAGCACTGCGTTGTGTTTTCAATTACCCGAATCGTCAGGCAGGGTTCGACACCGAGCCGCCCCTCCTGTAGTTTGACAGAGACTTGGATTTTACAGAGTTGGATCTTACAGAGAGAAAGGATGCTTCGATGGCCGATGAGACTGTACAGCCTGGTGATGTGACAAAACGAGTGGGCGTGGAAGTAATTCGCGCACGCGGTGTCGATGTAGAAAAGCTCATCAAGATGCTGGTGGCGAATGCCGGGGCGGAATTTGCCAGCACCTATTACTACTACACGATCCTGCGCATGAACCTTGCCGGACATGAAGACTACAAGGAGATCTGCGAGGACGCGAGACTGGAAGACAGGGCGCATTGGGAACTGATCGTGCCCCGTATCTACGAGCTCGGAGGGCAACTCCCCAATGATCTGAAGGAGTTTCACGACCAGGCCGGGTGCAGAGCCGCGAAGTTGCCCGATCCGCCAACCGCAGTGAACATATTGACGCTGCTGCTCGAATCCGAACGCTGCGCGATTCGGAGTTGGAGCGCCGTCTGCGATATGACGTTCGGTAAGGATCCGCGCACCTACGATCTCGCGTCTCGAATTCTGAACGAAGAAATCGAGCACGAAGCGTGGTTTATTGAACTGCTGGCGCACGAACGCGATGGGAAATCGATTCCGTCGGGTCACTTCCGCCGTGGTGAACCGGGCGAGGCTCCCTACAGCAAGAACAGGGGTTTCTATAATCCTTAGTTCTTTGTCGCAAGACATGAAGCCGCGGCGGCATTACTGCGCAGGAACACCGTTGCACTCATGAGAACGCGGCAGATTTGGCGGGTTGTTCTTGAAACCCCTGCCAGCGTGAGTCAACCGGGGCTTCGTTCTTTTGAGTGTGACGCGGACGAGCATATCTGGGATGCTGCCGCGCGCGCCGGCATCCGTCTGCCCGCGATCTGCCATCAGGGCCGATGCCTCACGTGCGCGGGCAAGCTCCTGGAGGGACGCGTCGACCAAAGCGACGCCGATTCTTTTTTCGCCGAGGATGACGCCGCAGGCTTTGTCTTGCTGTGCACTGCGAAACCGCAGAGTGATCTCCTGATCCTGACGCATCAACAGGATGTGATGCGCCTTCACCGGATTTCTCTGGGGTTGCCCGCCCCGTACGCCTGATGTTTTTGATGTAGGCTCAGAGCCAAAGGGGGCTATGTATGCCTCGTATCCAGGACATGTCCGACCGCATGCTGGTGTGGTTTGCGGAAGCGGATTTCGAGATTGGCTTCAGTCTTGTGGATATGGCCCAGGCGGAAGCTGCCGCTGGCAATTACGCTCAGGCGGCTCAGATATTAATCAACGCAGACAATGTCTTTCTCGACATTCAACAGATCTTGTGCAAATTGAGAATGCCGGATGGCGGTCCCTTTCGGCCACTGGTCGGAGAATTGCGCCGGGCCATCGATTTGGCCAACTCGGGGTAGAGCGGAGAGGAGATCCTGAGCCGCGAAACGCTTCCCTGCTTGCTCGAAATCCTCTCCTTCGGGAGATCATTCGGTATCCCGCCACGCATCTCTGCCTGAAGGAGTCCCATAAACCATGAGAGAATACCCTCCCATGGCCATTCGTTCCACGCTCGTGCTCGCAGCCGTCCTCTTCGCCGCCCATCCCGTCCTCGCCCAGCAACCCTGCGATCAACTCCCCGCCCTCAAACTCCCCGGTCTCACAATCACGTCCGCGATCTCCGTCCCCGCCGGGCCCTTCTCTATCCAGGGCACTCAAAACCGTCTCTTCTCCGGCGAAGTACCTGCCTTCTGCCGCGTCATCGCCATCGCCCCGCCCGAAGTTCGCTTCGAAATCTGGATGCCCGCCCGATGGAACCGCAAACTCCTCGCCGTGGGCAACGGCGGATTCGCCGGCACCATCAGCTATGGCCCCATGCTCAAGCCCCTTGTGCGTGGCTACGCAACCAGCAGCACCGACACCGGTCATGTCGGCGCCAACACCAACGACGGCACATGGGCCCTCGGCCACTACGAACGCATCGTCGACTTTGCCGATCGCGGCGTCCATATCATGGCCGAGGCCGACAAGGTCATCCTCAGGGCTTTCTATGGCAACACCCCCGCGCATTCGTATTTCAATGGCTGCTCTCAGGGCGGGCATGAGGCTCTCATCGAAGCCCAGCGCTACCCCAACGATTTCGACGGCATCATCGCGGGCGACCCCGCTAATAACTGGACCCGCCACTACGCCGGCGGCCACCTCTGGTCGGCCATGGCAATGGAGGGCGAAGGCTATATTCCGGCCGCTAAAGTCCCGCTCATCGCGGAGGCAGTCAATGAGGAATGCGATGCTCTGGACGGCGTGAAAGACGGCGTCCTGAACGACCCGCGCCGTTGCCGCTTCAATCCCGCGAAGTTGCTCTGCAAAGCAGGCGATGCCCCCACCTGCCTGACCGCTCCGCAGGTAGCCGCCGTCAATAAACTATGGACGGGCCTCCGCAATGCCAGCGGAGATCAGATTTACCCCGGCATCGTGCCTGGTGGAGAAAAGGGCCCAGGCGGATGGGCCAACTGGATCACAGGCCCTGAACCTGGCAAGAGCGCCCACGCCAACCTCGGGATTCCCTTCTACCGCTACATGGTTTTCGATGATGCGAACTGGGATTACCGCACCTTCCGCTTCGAGGCCGCCAACGGGTTCGACAGCGATGTCGATTTCACGGACACCAAACTCGGCGCGCTCTTCAACGCGAACAGCCCGGATATGACGGCTTTTCAGGCGCGCGGCGGCAAGCTGATCCAGTACCACGGCTGGAGCGACCCCGACATCACCCCGCTCAACAGCATCCAGTACTACGAGAGCGTGGCAAAGTTCATGGCGCGCGGCGGCAACCACGGCCTGCGCGATACGAAGGAGTTTTATCGCCTGTTCATGGTGCCGGGCATGCAACACTGCGGCGGAGGCCCCGGCGCAACCACGTTCGATATGATCGAGCCGCTCGAGCAATGGGTAGAGAAGGGAACGGCGCCGGAAAAAGTAATCGCCGCAC
>JAUZEU010000386.1 GCA_030838885.1 Bryobacterales bacterium
CCAGCGGTGGCTGGCGATCATCCGCAGCGCGAACCCGAAATCCTGTCTCATACCCGCTCATTACGAATCAAAGCGGGGCAGGGTTCGCAGAGAAAACGGAACGGAGCGCGATTACCGGTTAGCCCACTGCCACGCGGTCTCCACTATGCGCTTCAGGTCCGAATCCACGGGTTTCCAGCCCAGTTCATGCTGCAGCCTGGTGGAATCTGCAACCAGCAGCGGCGGGTCACCCTCGCGGCGCGGTCCGAATACGAATGGCACATCCCTGCCAGTCACTTCCCTGACCGCGTTCACCACTTCCTGCACCGAATAGCCGTGCCCCGTACCTACGTTATATTTCTTCGACTCGCCCCCCTTCGCGAGCGATTCGAGCGCAGAGATATGGGCACGCGCCAGATCGGAAACGTGAATGTAATCGCGAATACAGGTGCCGTCGGGGGTGGGGTAATCGTTGCCGAAAAGTGTCACAGGGTTTCCGGTTTGCGCAGCTTTCAGGATGAGGGGGATAAGATGCGTTTCCGGCTCATGATTTTCGCCGGCGCGGCAATCGGGATCCGCCCCTGCAGCATTGAAGTAGCGCAGGCAGACGCTGCGCAATCCGTGAATAATGTCGAACCAGTCGAGCATCTTCTCAACCATCACCTTCGATTCCCCGTACGCATTCACCGGTGCGTATGGTTCGGATTCGGAAATCGGAACATGCGCCGGCATGCCGTAAACCGCCGCTGTGGAGGAGAAAACGATGTTCCTGATTCCGGTTTTCAACATGGCCGTAAGCAGCGATAGCGAGCCCGCGGTGTTATTGCGAAAATATACCTCCGGCACCTTCATCGATTCACCGACTGCAATGTAGGCGGCGAAGTGGATCACGGCGTCACAGGGGTTTTCGTTCATCACTCTGACCAGCCCGTCTGTGTCCAGGAGATCCACGACGCGGAGCCGCGCCGGGTCGACCGACTCCCTGTGTCCGCGGGAGAGGTTGTCAACTACGACCACGTCGTAGCCCGCATCCAACAATTGCAGGGTTGTGTTAGAGCCGATATAGCCCGCGCCGCCGGTTACCAGAATGCGTTTGGAAGTAGCCACCCATGCATTGTCTCTCACTACCTTCGCATGGCAGCCCGTTTGTAGATAACTGTACTTCTCGTACGTCCGATCTCCCGATACTCTGAGAGGAACGGTCGGAGTTCCGGGTACTGATCCATTGAAAGCGCGGGATTGAACAGACTCAGCCCATCAATCAGGATGTCAGGCTTTGAGGCCGCGAGTTCTTCGCGGGCTTCATGAGTACCGGACGTGAGCACTACGGTGCTTTGCGTCAGATGACGGTCAGCGGGTACTCCTGTCAGTGCCTGTGAGTCGAGATAGCGCGTGGCGGGCTTCAGATGCGTATAGACGAAGATCTCCGGGCGGTATCCCCATACGTACAGAGTGCTGTCGGGCTTTGCAGCAGTCAGCGCGAGCATCGAAGCTTCCTGGCTGTCCCGATCCATCGCGAGGTCGCCCCAGTTCTTGAGGGACGTATAGCGCGGCCCGAAGCGCACCAGGGGGATTGCCGCGCATATCAGTGCGATCGCAATCACCGCCCGGGAGCGAACAACCGCCAGGCCTCGGGCAGCCATAATTACCAACGCGGGCAGCAGCAGAAAAAAGTAGCGTGGAAAGAAGCGCCATCCCAGCACGACCCCTCCTAAACAGAGCGCCGCCCAGACGAGAAACTTCCATTGCCGTTCGCGCCAATAAGAGACAGCCGCGCCGATCGCCAGAACGGTGTGAAAGCCCAGCCAGTTAGCAGTTCGGACCACGCCATTCCACACAGGGTCGGCTACCAGAGGATTGTTTGCATAGAGCGCCGGCCAGCGCCACGCCTGATCCAGCCACGGCGTGAAAGCCCCGGAGGCCACGAGCCACGCCACAGCAATCAGATTCGGCAACACGAAGCCCGCAAGCAGCGGCATCACTGAAGGCCACGCAAACAGGGCGCACGCCGCCAGCACAAAGACCGCCTTCGCATTCAGAAGAAATCCTATGCCAGCCGCGATTCCACTGAGCAGCGGCTGCCGTCGAAATGCGAACAGGACCGCAGCCAGATGCGGCACAAGCAGCAGGAGATCCGCCGCTAAAGGCAGCACTGCCGAATGCGTGTCGAAGGTCAGGAAAAATGCGAATAAGCCGGCGGCAAGGTAGCCCTCGCGCCTGCCCCACAGCTGTACGCCGATAGCGTATCCCAGCCAGCATGCCAGCAATACATAGAGCGCGCCCATCACCCGCAGCACTGGCCCGATGGCCCCACCCCACAACAGATACACCGCAGGCACCAGCGGTGGCTTATCGAACCACGCATCGCGGTAGATCACGGCGCCACGCTTCATCTGCAGCGCAACGGCAAGGGGCAACACCTCTCCCTCCCAAAGAACACCGGAATGGGCCATGTGTGCGGCAAGCAGTATGACGAAGATTGCGGAGAAATATAGATACGGGCGCAGACCCCCTAGTATATTGGACATACAGGCAGGCGAAAGTACGGCGAAGATGAATATTCAGGAACAACTCGCATATTTGCGCCAAACGGTCGCCCGAATCGACGGCAAATACGCCGTCGCGCCTCCATCAGTCGCCAGCGCTGGTCCTCGCAGTTCAGGTGGCTTTGTCGAAGACCTGCTCACCGGCGAAACAGTGGAGACCCCTCACGGCAAACACTTCGAAACCGAGAAGCTCTACGCCTGCCACCAGCGCCACGGCAGCTATGAAATATCAGACCTGATCGGCCTGGGTCCGGACCTGCTGGAAGCCCTCTCGGATGGCGCTATCACTCACGCCCACCCCACTCGCTGGGCCTTTCTGGACACCGAAACGACGGGTCTGGCAGGCGGTTCCGGCACCTACGCGTTTCTTATTGGCGTGGGAAGTATCGATGAGGAAGGCTTCCGCGTCCGGCAGTTTTTCATGCGGGATTACGCCGAGGAAGCGTCCGTTCTGCACGCTCTTTCCGCGTACCTTGCCCGCTTCGATGTGCTGATTACATACAACGGGCGAACCTATGACCAGCCTCTGCTGGAAACCCGTTACACCATGTCGCGGGCGCGGCATCCCTTTGCCCGTATGGAGCACCTCGATCTGCTCTATGGCGCACGGCGGCTGTTCAAACTCCGCCTGGAAAACTGCCGTCTGGTGAATCTGGAGAATCAGATTTTGGGTGTGGAGCGCACAGGCGATATTCCGGGCGAGATGATCCCTTACGTCTTCTTTGAATACCTGCGCACCAGACGCGCGCACCGCCTGATGCCGGTCTTCCACCATAATGTGCTCGATATCGTTTCGCTCGCATGCCTCACGGGCGTAATCCCTGAAGCGTTCCGCGACCCTGTTAATATGCGCGCCCGGTATGGAATGGATTTGCTCGGCCTTGCCCGGTGGCTGCAGCTTTCCTCGCGCCTCGAAGAGGCGCTGGGTCTCATGCGTCGCGCAATAGACATGGGCCTTCCGGACGCACAGCTCTTTCGCGCACTGTTCGAAGCGGGCGCAATTGAGAAGAAGCTGGGTCTGGAACATGCCGCGGTTGCGACTTTCAGCGATCTGACCCTTTCCCCGAATCCGTACCGCGTGAAAGCGTATGAAGAACTCGCGAAGCACTACGAGCATCGCGAGCGCAATTTCCCGATGGCGATCGAATGCGTGCGCGCCGCGCGCTGCGTGGAGGATTCCGAAGCGCTTGCCTCGCGTCAGTTGCGCCTCGAGAAAAAAGGGGCGGCAGGCACCCGGCAGCCTCGTTTACGTCTCGCCTGAGTTAGTGCTTTCCGAATTCCATGTGCAGCCGGACTGAGGGAATCCACACGGGTCCGCGATCCCGGTTATAGGCGGGATTCGAAACATGCTGCAGATCGAAGGTCGCGAAAAAGCCGGGAAACAACCGCGCGTTGTAGTAACTCTCTGAAATACACTCCGGCCCGTAACGCAGGTGCCCGTCCCCGATCAGAAAATCATAGCCGCCGTTCGCAAGATACGTGGAATGCACTCTGGAGATCCCGCTGGCGGTGAACTCCGTCGCGGCGGTGTCAAAGGGCCTGTGCCAGCGGGTGCCCGTGACAGAAATCCCGAGAGTCGCCAGCCGGTCAATGGCTGTAAACGCGAAGCTCTCGGTCTTACCGTCATTCCATCCCAGCCGGCCGAACACTCCCACGTCCTTCGTAATCGACTGCTCCACGTTCAACCCGAATCCGTACTTGAGCGTGCCGTTCCTGCGGGTCGCGGTGATGTCGGGGGTTGTATGGGTGGCTGCGGCCAGGTTGATCGAGTCCGCATAGGTGCCCGCGTTTGCGTGGTTCCGAAAGTGAAGCAACCGAAGCGTTCCGGCGCGGTCGCCGGTGGCATAACGGTACTCGCCCTCGTACACGTCTCCGCGATTGCGTAACAGCCTTCTGTCGAACCGGAGACCGTTGGCCTCACGCGGCATTGCGGCACTCGCATAGCGGAAAGACCAGTTGCGCAGGTGCAGTTCATGGACCCAGCCCCATGTGTAACCGCGCACGTCCGCCGGATAATCCCACGCTCCGTTGAACATCACACCCCAGCCCAGAAACTGTGTTCTCGGATCGTGCGAATAGCGGTTGTTATCGAAGAAATCCGTCAGCGTAAAACGTCCGGCCGTGACGGTGTACCGCTTAACGGGCCGCGGCCCGGGCAACTGATTCTGATCGCTCTCCACCGTTTCTTTTTCACTTCCAAACGCAAAATCGTGAGACAGGTAAAGCCGCGCAAGATATGGCTTCGGAGTAGCGCTGGCGACACGCGGCAACTCACCGTTTGATGAGTTCGCCAGGCCGTTCACACCGCTGAAGCCACGCCCGCCCGCGATCTCGGGGTCGAAGTACAAGGCAGTGTTTTTATCGAGCCGTAAACCCAGGAAGAGAGTGGTGGTGAGAGAAACATCCCGCTCCGGGTAGTTCTGCAGACTGAATTTCCCGGAATAGGGGGATCGGAACGTTCCGTGATACTGTCCGACAGACGTTGCCTGATAGAACAGGTTCCAGCGCTCCGGTGCGGCTGTGTCATCCTGCGCCGTCGCGGGTGCAACCGATAGAAACAGCAGCCACAGACACACCACACCGACAGGTCTCTCTTGCACTCTCTCAGTATTGCGAATGCATCAGCGCCGCCCGGAGGCCTTAACATCAGGCTTTTTCAATAATCGTGGTGTATTGGCCAGTCGCGAGAGAGGTGAACCTTTCGGCCCGGCCCCTGGGTCCCGGCCACTGAACCTCGACCCAATCGGCTTTTGATGCGGCCCCGAGCCCCAGGATCTCGCGAGGATCATGCGATGAAAGATAGCTCCCTCCGCCTGTCTTGAGGCGGCTTCGTTTCACGCCTCCAACAGACCAGGTAATCCGGGCTCCTGTTGCATCACGGTTGGCTGCCGTCCCTTGCAACCGCAGTCCAAGCCAGTTATTTTGCCTCCCGGAGTTGTTTCTGAGAAGCAACGGAGCGCCACCGTTAGTCGTAATCAGCACGTCAGGGCGGCCGTCGTTGTTGAAGTCGCCTGTAGCGAGACCCCGCGCCGCCAGGTTGCGCGCGAACACGGGACCCGCTTCCGCACTGACATTTCTCAGACGGCCGCCTTCCTGATGAAACAGCAGCAGTGGTTCGCGATAATGAATGCCGCGAGCGTACTGGTCTACTAAGTCGTCAGGATGTCCGTTCGCCAGAATCAGGTCCGGAGAACCGTCGTTATCGTAATCGAAGAACCTCAGGCCCCAGCCGCTGAGCTGGCGGGTGGCTTCGGAGATGTTGTGCCGCGGTGCGACCTCAGTGAACGTTTCGTCGTGGTTGTTCCGGTAAAGCGAGAAC
>JAUZEU010000387.1 GCA_030838885.1 Bryobacterales bacterium
AGTTTCGCGGTGAAGCCAATCAAGCCAGCACGAGTCGTCAATCGTAATTCCGGCTAGGCAGCGAGGCCGAACAACTCGCCGATGAAGAGAGCCTGGCCGACTACATCCCCTTTTGGCAGCCATCTCACTCGGCCCTTCCGGATCATTTGCACGGTTTCGATTCCCTGCAGCGTCCGCCACGCGCTCTGAAACGAACCATAGCCTTTGGCCAGCCAAACTCGTTTCTTTACTGTCCGGTGGTCCTGTTCGATCACGTTATTGAGATACTTGCACTGGCGTAAAGCGACCCGGTGGGGAATGGCGCCTTCGGCCTTTAACGCTTCTACCGCAGCCGGATATGCCGGATTCTTGTCCACGTTCATCACCCGTGGCATGCCATTGCCAAATGCGTGGATAGCCCTGCGCAGAAAGCGTTTGGCTGCGGCAGCGTCGCGCCGTGCGGTGAGCAGAAAGTCGATCGTTTGCCCGGTGGAATCGAGCGCCCGGCACAGGTATTTGTCCTGGCCCTTTACCTTAATGTAGGTCTCATCAATCCGATAGCTCTTGGTTTTAGATCCGGCCGGCAGCGTTTGTTCAGTTCGGCTGCATACGCCTGCACCCAGCGCCAAATGCAACTGGCGTCCAAATCGACTCCACGTTCGGCCACCAACTCCGTCACATGCTCATACGACAGCGGATATCGGAGATACAGACGCACGCATAAGACGATCACCTCTCCCGGGTGCTGCCGCCCTTTGAAAGGATTGTTTGGCGTGATCGGCATGGACTTCTACCCTACCAGCATCCCCGCCGCGAAGTTCGCAACGAAACCCCCTGCTAGGACCAGAAGTACTGCCTACAAAAAACGCACATACTGTCGCAACCCAATAGAATCAATGGGTACAGACGCTCTCATCCAATCGTTTCGAGGGTGAGCCATTCGCAAATAGCGCCCGGCCATTCGCATTTAATTTCCGGCAACTAGGCCAGATTCGCAAATAATTTCCGGATTGACAGCTTCTCGAAGCCCTGCTATGTACCGCAGACCCGGAACGCATCTTCTACGACAGCGATTGGCCCTTCACACCGATGGCGGCCGTCGAGGACGGGGCGTCCGGCCTCGACGCAACGCCTCTCCTGGAGGGGAAGCTTCGGCAGGCGGCGATGATGGGAAATGCGCTTAAGTTGTTTGCCGATTTCACAAGCAGGACATCTTAGCCGTGAAGGTCGGGATGATCAAGTGGCGCGTGCCCACGGCCGTCGCTTAAGTTGACGCATGCTGGTTTTTTGAGTGAATGCCAGACGTTTACCGCCCGCTCGGTTCGAACCGGCCCTCCCGGTAGTCAATATTTGCCTGACGGATCTGCTCTTCGCTATTCATGACGAAGGGACCGCGTGCCACCACCGGCTCGCGAAGAGGGCGGCCCGCAAAGAGCAGAACCCGCAAGGGCGCAGTGCCGCCGACGATGTTCGCTTCTGAGAGACCGTCGTCTGATCGAGTCAACCAGACCACATCGCCGGCGTGTACCGGCGATCGGTCACCGCCGATCAAGCCATCGCCTTCCAGCACGACAAGGAAAGCGTTGTAATCGGCAGGCAGCTCTTGCCGAATGCGTGCCCCGGCT
Source organism: Bryobacterales bacterium (assembly GCA_030838885.1). GTDB lineage: Bacteria > Acidobacteriota > Terriglobia > Bryobacterales > Bryobacteraceae > BOG-234. Next base: position 1,605 of record JAUZEU010000387.1, read on the forward strand.
TCCAGTCGCACTTCGAGCATTGTCACCGGCGTATAGTTCTTGGTCGCCGCGATCACGTCTCCTGACTTTCCGGAGAAGACGCGGATCTCAGCGCCCTGCGCGCGCCGTAGCGGCAGATCGGCAGCGGCCAAGTTTTGAGTTCGTGGTTCGACCATCTTGTCGGCGGCAGGAAGATTAACCCAGAGTTGCAGAGAGTGAACAGTTACACCATCAGGCGGCTGTTCGTTGTGAATGATGCCACGTCCCGCGGTCATCCATTGCACATTCCCCGGCAAGAGTGAGCCCTTGTTGCCATAGTTGTCGTAATGATCAAGCCGCCCATCGATCACATAAGTGACAGTCTCCATGCCCCTGTGTGGGTGCCTGTCAAACACCCCGCGTGGAAACCAGTCCTCCATCAGCAGAAGAAAAGGGTCAGTTGCCTTGGGGTCACCTGGGGGAATGAGCGGACGAACACGATGTTCTGGTGTCATGCCCGTTTGCACTGTGGGACGGTCGATCCGCGCAACGCTGCGTTGAAGAATAGTGACGTTCATAATGTTGCCTCCCGGCACCGCATACGACTTTTGCGGAGCACAACCTCCCACTGAATAAGGCGAAGCTTAGCTTCGCGCTTCTACAAGTTCCGCGGCGGCTCGACGTGATCTCACCATCCCGTGCGGGTCCAGCACGAACTTCTCCGCAGCGCCTTTATCAAAAGCGTTGTAGCCGCGCGGCGCATCCTCCAAGGGCAGCACCGTGACATTCACCGCCTTCGCCACCGCCACCTTATTGTGCAGGATGGCCATCATGAGTTGCCGGTTGAAACGGAGCACAGGACACTGCCCCGTACCGAAGCTGTGGGACTTAGCCCAGCCCAGACCGATCCGCAGACCCAACACGCCCTGCTTCGCATTGGCGTCCTTGGCTCCCGGATCGTCAGTGACATACAGTCCGGGAATGCCGATCGCTCCGCCTGCCCGCGTCACTGCCATGAGCGAATTCAGCACGGTAGCAGGTTGTTCGGTTCCAGTCTGCTCGGCTTGGCCCTTCGCCTCAAAGCCCACGCAGTCCACTGCCGAATCCACTTCGGGAGCACCCACGATCTGGGCGATGCGATCCCCCAGTGGAACCCGCTCGCGCAAATCAATCGCTTCGCATCCGAAGCTTCGCGCCTGGGCAAGCCGTTCCGGAATCATGTCGCCAACAATAACTACTGCGGCACCCAGCAACTGGCACGCAGCGGCGCAGGCAAGCCCCACCGGACCGGCGCCGGCCACGTATACCGTTGATCCAGTCGTGACTCCCGCCTTCACCGCTCCGTCGTAGCCCGTCGGGAAGATGTCGGAAAGCAGTGTGAGGTCCTCGATCTTCTCCAGAGCCTGGTCCTTGTCAGGAAATTTGAGGAGGTTGAAATCCGCATACGGCGCCATCACGTAATCGGCTTGGCCGCCAACCCATCCACCCATATCGACGTAGCCGAAAGCGGCCCCGGCGCGGTCGCCATTGACGTTTAAGCAGATGCCGGTCTTGCCTTCCCGGCAATTGCGGCAGCGTCCGCACGCGATGTTGAAAGGGACGGACACCAGGTCGCCCACATTCAAGAACTCTACGTCCCTGCCTTTCTCGATGATTTCGCCGGTGATCTCATGCCCGAGCACCATACCGGCAGGAGCCGTGGTGCGCCCTCGGACCATATGCTGATCGCTACCGCAGATGTTTGTGCTCACGACCTTAAGGATCACCCCGTGCTCGCACTTCCGTGATCCCAGCGATAACTTCGGAAAATCGATCGGACGTACCTCTACTTTCCCGGGTCCGACGTATACTACTCCTCGATTGCTTGCCACAAATGTTCGCTCCTTTAAGAACCTAAAGTGCTTTGGCGCCAGCTTCGGCTACCGCGTGATCCTGCTCTCCGGAACCGCCGCTAACGCCCACACCGCCTACCACTTTTCCGCCGCGCGTCAGCGGGATGCCGCCGGCGAACACCATCACGCGCCCATGGTTGGATACCTGGAATCCGAAGAATTGACCGCCCGATTGTGAATGTTGCGCGAGATCCTTCGTCGAAATATCGAAGGCACGGGAAGTGTAAGCCTTGTTAATAGAGTTGTCGATGCTGCCGATCCAGACGCCGTCCATGCGGACATGGGAAACAAGGTTGCCGCCTTCGTCGACCACTCCGATGTTCATGGGGTGTTTGATTTCACTCGCCTTCCGTTCGGAGGCCCCGATGACTCTGCGTGCTTCATCCAGCGTGACCGTTCATGTCCTTTGCAAGGAAGGGGAATGCAATCGCCACTCCACAGCTGGATCACACGTCTCACGCTGATCAGACAACAAATAGAGTCGTCAATTGCAGCGTGCGAAGGGCCGTATTTCGACAAGGCGTCGTCATTTCGTCGTTCTTGTCGGCCGGGTACTCCCAGGCGCTTTACTCATCGAGACTTCTAGACGTCTGATCAGACCAACATCTGAACAAAGGTGTCACATTTTTGAAAAAAACCGGAAAGGGAGTACGCTCCCCCGATCTTTTGCCTCTCCTTTTCAAGGCTCCAATCCAATCTCAGCCGGGTGAACGGTGGTCCTACAGTAACGTCGGGTACTACCTTCTCGGATGGATCATCGAGAAGGTAACTGGAAAACCTTACGAAGCATTTTTGAAACACCGCATTTTCGATCCTCTCCAGATGACGGAGACCCGGCGGATGTATCGGAGAGACATCATTACCAATCGCGCCTCTGGCTATACGTGGGAGAACAATACCCTCACAAACGCCAAATTCACCGGTGTGACTTGGGCATATTCCGAAGGCGGGCTCGTCTCTTCGGTCTCTGATCTCGCCAGAGTGGACGCCGGGTTGTTTGGACAAAGACTGCTGAAACGCACGACGCTGGAGCGCATGTGGCAGCCGTCCCATTTGGGCGACGGCAGCTTAGCCAACTATGGATGCGGGTGGAACCTCGGAAGCGATCCTCGGCGCCGGCAAATCTACCACAGCGGAAACAAGCCGGGTTTCGCCTCGATCATTCAGCATTACATTGACGAGTCGTTGACTGTTGTACTGCTAGTCAATGTCGATAACGGAATCAATGCCGACGCCGATGTCGGCGCAATCAGCTATCACGTTGCGAGCATTTTTCTGTCGGCGGTGAAGCCGCACTGAACATTTAGCAATGGCTGAAGGGTCGCGGTTCCGCTCATTCTGACGTATCACGCCCGTTGCCGACATTAGCTGGGCACAGCGGGATAGATCCTCCCTGACGCTATGACTCTATCTGGAGTGATCCGGCGGGAGGGTGCTGGAGAGCAGCGGAGTCGAGACCGCCGGATCACTTTGGATAGAGACGTTTGAAGGAAGCCGCCCACCCGGGATTTGGCCGGGCAATTGCTTATTGGGTATCAATCCGATTCGTGCGACGCCAGATGGAATCCGTGCTACGCGAAGGTAATTCGTCCACCTTGCTGATACGGTGTTGTTGCGCAACATCGGCAGTTGCCCTGCCAAATCATATACTCGCCTGAAGACTCACGCGTAAGCGTCCGCCGCAAAGCGGCTTCGTTCTGACGGCGCAGCGTCTACCGTTGCCACCGGGTGGATGGTCGGGCACTCGGAGAAAGCTGACCTTTGGCGGGGGATCGGGGGATTAGGAACGATAAGTCGGCTTCGGTCCGGTTTACTGACCAGACCCGTTATTCCGCAATATCGGAAGGTAATCCGAGTAACCGGAACCGGTACCCCGACAATCGAGATAGACAAGGGCGGCACACCACATAATGCCCCCGCCATCCATGAAGACTGTGTCTCCAATTCCGGTTCAGGGCGCCCAGGCAAAATGGAATCAGAAAGTTCATGAGCCGCGCGAGAAGGCCACCGTCAAAAAATCACTTTGCTGGCCCCAGTCCCAAAATAGTGTTTCAGTTTGGAATTTTGCGTTTCAATTCTGAACCGGCACGGCAGCAGGCCAAACCAAATAAAGCAGTTAACCGCGGTCGTTCGATTGCCATTCCGGTCGTGTGCGTTTCGTCTTTGTCAGTTTCCTGTTTTTCATCGCTCCACTGCCTTCGTTGGCGGCGGAGCCGTTTAGCGCGCGTGTTGTTCATGTCGCTGACGGGGACACCATCACGGTCGAAGCACCGGGCCACATAATCAGAGTGCGGCTCGCCGGTATTGACTGCCCGGAGACAAACCAGGCTGCAGGAGACCAGGCCACCTGGTTCACGAACAACATTGCAATGGGGCGGATGGTGCTCGTGACGGAACACGACACCGACCGCTCTATGGCCGTATGGTCGCCGAAGTTGTGTTGCCTGATGGTCGCGACCTGAATCAGGAACTCGTCAAGGCGGGACACGCATGGTGGTACTCGAAATACGGACCCGACGACATGGAACTGGAGGCGCTGGAAGCCCGGGCGCGAGATCGGCACATTGGCCTTTGGAGCGCTTTAAACCCGCTGCCGCCCTGGGAGTGGCGCAAAGCGACCAGGGGCTCGCAATCATCCAGAGATCTGCCCCGGTCGCGTGCAAAACGAATCCGACGCAGCTACTAAACACCGCGACCGCGACAGGCTCGCTCGTTATTCGTCCAGCAACTCCCGGAGCTGTCGTTTAACACAGCAGACGATGACCGCCGGTGCTGGTTCGCCATCATGTTCCCGAAACGATTTCAGGCCAGAACGGCTGCCTCACACAGCATTTCAACCTGCTGCGTCAACGGCGTGGTGAATGCCATAAGAATCCCGGAACGAGACTGCGCCCATCCCTCTGTTACCCGCGCAGGGCAGGGTAGCAGGTTTGCTTTTCTTCGCCTCTGGAGCGGATCTGGTGGCTTGCTATCCTCACTCGATGGCTATGAACACCAGAGTTTCGTCCCTGGTCTGCTTGCTCGGACTCACCGTCGGCACGGCCGGTGCACAGGACCAAACAATAGAAACTCTCCGGCAGCTGGCCGACGCGCCAGGACCGCCCGGGTTTGAGGAACCGATCCGAAAAGTGATGGTCGATCTGATGAAGCCGCTGGCCAGTTCGATTCGCTTTGACGGTATGGGGTCGATCATCGCCGCGCAGGGCTCGGGTGGACCCCGAATCATGGTGGACGCTCACATGGACGAACTCGGCGGAATGATTCGTCGCATCACGCCCGGCGGGCTAATGACGATGCAGATGCTTGGAGGCTGGCTCGACCAGGCGCTCGTCGATCAGCGCTGGATCATCATCGGATCGAAAGGCCCGGTGCACGCTGTAACGGGTATACGCGACATCCACATCGTTCCGCCGGATGAAAGGACCCGTGTATACGACCGGAATGGGCTGTTCCTGGACGCAGGTGCGAAGAGTGAAGCGGAAGCCAGGGCTATGGGGATATCGCCCGGTGACCCGGTCGTACCTGATTCACCGTTCCAGGTTCTGAATGGTACGGACAACTATCTGGGTAAAGCCTGGGATGATCGTGCGGGCTGCGCGGTCGTGATCGAGGCTATGCGCCGTCTGGCCACTCTGCCGCACAGCAATCAGATCTTCTGGACCATCACGACCCAGGAAGAAGTGGGTTTGCGCGGGGCACATTCCGCGGCGGACACGATAAAGCCAGAAGTTGGGATCGCGATCGAGGGCGGAATCACCGGCGATGTGTTTCGTGGTCATCCGGAAGAGACGCAGGCCGTACTGGGTGCCGGGCCGGTCATCTTCCTGTATGATTCGTCCGCGATGCCCAATCGTAAGTTCGCGCAGTTCGTGAAGGGTACCGCGGCTGCGGGCAAGATCCCGCTGCAAGTGGATCTTGTACAAGGCTACGGAGATGATTCGGCAGAGATCCAGAAAAGCAACGGGGGCGTTCCTTCCGTGAACATTCTGGTTCCCGCGCGATATACACACTCCCATAACGGCATCATCAACCGTCGCGATTTCGATCAAACAGTTGATTTGCTCGTAACGCTGCTTCAGAAACTGGATCAGAGCACGGTCGCCCGAATCCGTGACTTCACTCCATGACGCTGTCCGTGCACGAGCCAGGCGCATCAGTATGGCCGAGCCTGCTCAGATCAACCGAGGAAGGGTTGGTGCTGCACCCAATGTACTTCGTTAGCGAGTTGCACAAAGCGACAAGGGCATGCGGCCGGCCGAAGAAAGATTCAGCGCAAAGGAAATGCAACCGGCAAAGCGTCTGATCGACACCCTGGCCGAGCCTTTTCTGCCTGAATAGTACAAAGCTGAGTACCGTGAAAATGTGGAGCGACTGATTGAAGCAGAAGGGGCCAAAAAGTGACACCGTCAGGCACCGAAATAGACTCCAGTCATTGATATTCTCCAGTCATTGATATTATGGATGCGCTTCGGCGCAGTCTCAAAGATACGGCCAGACCCGCAGGGAAAACTGGTGTGAAACGGGCGCGCAAGCTGGCTTAGGGCCAGAGTCGGTCCGGTCGGCGCCGCTATGCAATGCCCCTGCCGCAAGAGCGCGTGCGGGAGCTTGGAATGAAACGTCGTCGCCACGAACTCTGGCCAGCCTTTCGTTATGCCCCTCACCCTGGACGATCTCCGCCGCTTCGCCATAGGACGCAGTCTCTTCCCGCCCACCACGCTCCGACGCGCCCTCGACAGGCTGGGCTTTGTACAGGCCGACCCGATCCGCGCGCCGGCGCGCGCCCAGGACTTGACGCTGCGCCATCGGGTTAAGAATTACCGGGCCGGTGACCTGGAGCGTCGCTATGAGGCACTCGGCGTAGCGGAGGACGTCTTTGTAAACTACGAGTTTGTGACCAGATCCATACAGGCCCTGATGCATCCACGCTCAGAGAGCCACGTGCCTGCCGATGGACAGTTGTCCTGGCCTACGGCACGGAGGAAGGCCGCACAACTCCTGCTGGAGTTCGTACTCGAGCGCGGCGCGGTACATCCGCGAGAAGTCGATGATCATTTCTCGCACGGCAGGGTCAGGAATTACTGGGGCGGTTCTTCGAACGCCACGACTCATCTGCTTGAGGCTATGCACTACCGCGGCATGCTGCGGGTGGCGCGGCGCGAGGGCGGCATCCGAATCTATGAGGCGCACCAGCATGAGGCCGGGCCCTTCGATGAAGCCCCATGCCGGGACCGAATCGATGCGCTGGTCGATGTTGCTGTCCGTATCTACGCGCCGCTTCCGGGCACCAGCCTGTCGCTTCTTGTCCGCCGCCTGCGGTATGCGGCACCGCAATGGCATGGCGAGTTGAAGATCGCTCTGCAGCGTGCCCGGCAGCGGCTCGCGCACACGTGCATTGATGGCATCCACTGGTACTGGCCCGCAGAAGAGGCGGTGACGAGCCGAGCCCCGCAGGATACGGTCCGATTGCTGGCTCCCTTCGACCCGGTCGTCTGGGACCGCGCCCGGTTTGAACTGTTTTGGGGCTGGGCGTACCGTTTTGAAGCCTACACACCAGCACCAAAACGTAAGCGGGGTTATTACGCTCTGCCGCTGCTTTGGCGCGATCGCGTGATTGGCTGGGGCAACCTCTCAGTGAAAAAAGGTGAGCTCGAGTCTGACTTCGGTTATATCGAGTCGAAACCGCGCGACCACGCTTTTAAGCGTGAGCTTGAAGCGGAACTGGACCGTATGCGCGCTTTCCTGAGGCTCGAATCCTAAGGGGAATCAGTCTGGCCGCTGGTCCGAAGACGGAGAAGCCTCTTCTTGTTGGCGAAGTCTTAGATCAAATATTGCTTTGGCTGGCGGAGAGTCATCATGGATGTGCCCTGCGCTTATCCCGACCGTGATCCAGAACGCCCCCAAACATTCCTGAGAGGTCACTGAAGCTAGATCAACGATTGGCACTATGACCGTCTGCGCGGGATTCGTGCCTGGTATGCATCAATATCGCTACGAATCGCTCGCGGCCAAATCGTCGATCAGGGTTGCTGCGGAATAGGTTCCGGTACCGCTGCGCCATCGGTTCGCGGGTCGGATGCCGCATAGTTCGTATTCGACCTGGAATCGTGCAGGATGGCTTGCCCTCGCCCCATCTCCTGCGTATAGTCCCTCCGGATTGCGATCTGATGACCACGCTCCGACAGCCCCTGAAGCGTTGTTACGGGTACGCGGGATTCGATTGAGCAGAGTACTCCGATGGAAGACCTGCAGCAGTTTGTCAGTCCTTTGCGACGGGGCTTTCGCTTCGGCCTTGGCGTAGGGCTCGCGGCGAAAGATCGTTTTTCATCGTTTCGCCCGATGACGTTCTCGACACCGTGCTCGGACTATGCAGTGACTTTGTAGGTACCGCGAGCGCGTTTCGGGGTGAATGGGAAGAATCGAGCGGTGTTCAATTCGAATCCTCCGAGGCAACCGAGTGGCTCACCGCCAGCACGACTGCCCTCAGGAGGCACGCTGACTGGTCCGGCAGCAGGTTGACTCGACACCACGGAGATCCCGGTTTGTTGGGGCGGCACGACCGGCCCAGGCTCGACGGTGCTCATCGCGCGCAGCCGTGCTGTCCCGATCCAATTCGGGCCTCCCGCATGTTTCCGAGGTACTCGGCGCAGGCTACCGAACCTTTGCCCAGCGTTCCATATTGAATCGCGGCAAGAAGACATCGCTCGCCGCCTGCTCTGATGCGGGCACGCACTAATACCGCATTGTGTTCATTCTACGTGCGCCATCGGGTTCATTCCAGCAGCAGGGAACGTTTGCGGAGCAGGCGCATGATGAGGTATCGACAGACGGAAGTCGACGGTGAAACTATCACTGTTTTCTATCTCCCCGAATTCTTCGGTTGACACGCCTCTCGAGGAACTAATGGTTGAGCCCCCGTCGGGCAAGAATTGAGCCGAACGCTAAATACAGTCATCGACATCGGCATTCACCGGCGACGTGCAGCCGGGACTGGACTCGGTTGATAAACCTCGACCGGCAGAGGCCGCCCATTCACGACGTAGCTGTGAGATTTCGAGCGCTCAAATGACATGTACCGGAAGCCTGAGTGACCGGATGTTTCAAGCGTTTGGCTCACTGATGTTCCAGCGACCGGTACAAGCAGCCCCACACCCGCGTATGGCGCAACATTGGGATCGAGGACATAGCTGTAATTAACAGCAATCTCGCCCCTGTTATTGATAGCAACGGGGCTAATTTGGCTGTATGCTTCAGGATTGACAACTCGTGTCGTAAGGTCGATCAGACCGGTTGTTACCGAGAAATAGACCGGCTTAGCAGTGGGGCGGCCTCCAAAAGATAACGAGGAGGAAGACCCGACAACTTCGTCTGCGTCGTTCATCGAAATCCAGGAATAGCCAGATGGCAGCGGAACCTGCGCAGAAGAGGTCTGGATGTATTCACCGCTGGCCGAACTGAAAAAGAATATCCCCTCTGTTGTTCAAAACAATCGGCGCGGCCGGAAGGAGCGTAGTCCCCCGGCCCGGAGTGAAAAGAAAGTACTGGAAATTGCTCAGTCCGGACGTTATACCGATGACCTGCCGGGCGTTGTTGATCGTGGTGACACTGGTGATATCCAAGCCTGGAAACCACATATCAAACTTAAACGGCAGTGCAAAACCGGTTCCATCAACGGTGGGGAGGTTTCCTGTCCCGATGATATCGCCCCGGTCGTTGATTGCCACGGCCGATCCAAAGATCCAGCCGAACACGGACGAGAGGTCAATCAGAGAATCGTATGGACGCCGAGAGACGAATTGCAGGCCGCTGGTCGTTTTGCCGACGATATCTCCGGCGGCGTTGATGCCCCTGAGTTCCAATACGTTTCTGGGCATGATCACCCCGGAATCGCGAGTGAAGATCGCAGCGTCGCCGCCGGAATCAGCCCTGCCGACGACTGTTCCGTTATCGCTGAGCATCGTCGCGTTTGCGAACCTGTAAGTATGTCCTCCGGTCAGCGAGACAAAGAGGTAACGCTGTTCGTCGTGCCCCTCTTCGTGGCATAGATCCTTACCTTCGGGCCCCACGCTGCAGGCCGTGATCGCAATCCCGCTGGGGGTAATCTGGCTTGGGAATGAACCGATGAGGGTCAATTCCCCGTTCAGTTGTACTCGGTATGCAGCGATGTCATTGCCCTGTAACTGATACAAAAATCTTCCGGTGGGATCCGGCGCGAGCGCGCCCGCACCCGCAACCCCGACCGGCGCGGCAATCGGTGTCAGGCCGCCTTCGAACCCGATGTCGTAAGGCTGAATACGATAGACCCTGCCACCGCCACCCGCAGACAAAGCACTGTTTACCGAGAAGACGAATCTACCGTGAGGGTCAACGGCGATGTTATCGGAGAAGTCGACTGATTTCGGAGTGGCGCCTATAGGAGTAAGAGACCCGGTGGAACTGATGCCGAACCCCAGGATATCCCACTGCAGGGGAAAATAGGTGGCCGTATTTGGTCGGAAAATAATTCCCCCGATGGGGTCCATTGCGAACAGGCCATAACTATTTCCCGCGTCCACGGGCGAACCAATGCGGGCAAGAGCACCATTGGAACCGATGCTGAAGGAACCGATCGTGGCGGTACCGGTTGCGCCAACATTAAGCGCATACAGGAACCTGCCGGTGGGGTCCACCACCATGGAATAAACGCGCCCGAGTCCCGGATCCGAGTCGACCCGCGTGAGGGATCCATCCGAGCCAATGCTGTACACCACGATGACTCCGACGTTGTACATCCCCACATGGAGAAATTTACCGTTTGGGTCAGTTGACAGGCAGAGGGGGAGGCCCGGGCCCAGACTGGGAAGAACTGTCGAGCCGATAGAGGTCAATGCGCCGTCAGAGGCAATTCTGTATCCGGAAATACTGTTAAGGCGGAGCACATATACGAACTTGCTGGCGAGCCGGTGATCTATGTCGCCCGAAACGATCTGCAGAGCGATTGTTCTGTCTCCGACCGGAAAAGGGGAGCCGATCGGGGTTACAGCGCCATCAGCATGAATCCGGCTTGCCGAGATGGTATTGCGCGATGTGTCAATGGCGTATAAGATCTGAGCCCGCAGAGGTACGGTCAGTGGAGCGAAACACAGAGCAAATGTGGATGTCATCGCAAGTAAAGGCGGACCTAATGTTGTTGAATGTCTCATCAATATACTCTCCACAAATTCAACGCACATGGAAATTGTAGAGCGAAAGGAGAGAGCACGCACTACTAATCAGCCGCCTGGCATCAGTGAATAGTCTCCTTTGTGTGCCTGTGCACATTAGATAAACCGGCTCGGGAAGTAGATGCTTCCCCCGCGCGGGTGCACGGCCCGGTGCATGGCCCTGTCTGCGTTGCGGCGGAGCTATGGTCTTCATCGAAAGCTCACTCCTCAACAGATACTTCAGAGATCAGTCGCGGCGGAGAGCTTCGCTGACACCTCATAGGAGTCTTTCATCGTCGAACCATTCGCTTGCTCCGGCACGCAAACCTGTAGTGTGCCCCGAGATTCGGCGTAGTTGGCGGCGTACGACATCTTCTCGCATCCGCTGAATGAGTGTGGTCACAGAGAACTCCTTTCTCTGTGACCCACGCCCACGCTATCGCCGGGCGCGCAACTCTTCCATTACCCGCACGCCGCAGGCGTCCGCTGTGCGAGCGGCTTCGTTCTGGTCGGGAAGGATTAAGTTGGTTACCCGCCCCGAGCCGGCCGTTAAGTACCAATACCGGCAGCTATTCGCCGGAAGCCTTACGAGTCGACCCAGAACTCTCGTGCTCGGCATCAGGGTAGTTCCAAAGCCAGCCTGTTTTGCGGTCCTTCGACAGGCAGCGTGCAACCCGAATCGATATCGTAGGCCCGCTCCCGGCCGGGGCACAGCGAGTCACGGTCTTCGCCGCACGGATCCCGTCGACCGCAAAACAGATCGAGTGTGGCCGAGGAGCTGATACGGTGGCTTGCATCGTCGCCTGCCTGGCGTGCAAGGAGGCAAAGCGGCCTGGAGCCGATCGGGGCCAGGCCGCACGTAC